>NZ_JBFBAD010000230.1:0-10007 GCF_040682075.1 Actinoplanes sp. NPDC051411
CCGTACGCGAAGTGGTAAAGCGCAAGGGTGTGGTGCGCGCCTAAGCCCTCCGGCAGCAGGCCGGCGATCCGCTCGGCCACCTCGGGGGCCGAGCGGAAGTCGCCGAGCTTGTGGTGCTCGGCGGCCAGGAAGGTGAGGCGGTCGACGTCGGCCGGGTCGTCGGCCAGGTCGCGCTCGAGGAGCCGCAGGTAGAACCGGCTCTTCTCGGTCTCGCGCTCGACCGTCGGCAGGTGGTGCTCGATGATCACGTGGCTGCGGCGCAGGCGGCCGCCCGCCTCGAGGATCGCGGTGTCGACGGTCTCGTGGACGCGGTTGCGGTAGCGGAAGGCGGGGCGCCGGGCGAAGAGGCGGACGGCGTGGTCGACGGCCGCCTTGCCGCCGGGCCGCCGGTTGCGCCGCTTGACGACGTAGCCGACGTCTCCTCCGTCGGCGGCCAGCGACCGGATCAGGCCGGCGCTGTCCGGATGGAGGGTCTCGTCGGCGTCCAGCACCAGCACGAAGTCGCCGGCCGCCGCGTCCAGCGACCGGTTGCGGGCGGCGGCGAAGTCGAGGTCGGCGAAGTCGTGGGACAGCACGGTCGCGCCGTGGTCGCGGGCGATCTCGGCGGTGTCGTCGGCCGAGCCCGTGTCGACGACGATGATCTCGTCGACCGCCTCGCGGGCGCTGGCCAGGCAGCGGTCGAGGACGTCCTGCTCGTTCTTGACGATCATGCACAGGCTCAGCATTCAGGTTCCTCCAGGTCGAGCAGTCGGTAACAGGTGGCTTGAAGCCGGGCCCGGGCCTCGCCGGGCACGGCGGTGACCAGTTCGGTGAGCTCCCGGTGGCCGGTGGCCTTGTCGAGCTGGACGTCGACCGGGATGCCCGGGTCGTAGCGGCCGGCCAGCTCGCCCAGGCGGTGGGCGGGGGAGCCGGGGACGACCTGGTCGTCGGGGAAGGCGGCCAGCAGGGTCGGTTTGCCCAGCGCGGCGCCGTAGACGGTGACCGACCCGTGGTCGCCGATCACGTAGCCGGCGGTGGCGAGTTCCCGGCGCCAGGCCCGGAGCGGAGGCACGAGGGTCAGCCCGCGTTCGAGGCTGTTCCGCAGCCAGAGCCGGACCTGATGTTCGCCGTGCCGGGCCCAGATGTTGGGGTGCAGGATGAGGCGCGTGTCGTAGCCGGCCCCGACCACGGCGTCGATGACCTGCGGGCTCACACCCAGCAGAGACCGGTTGCCCCAGGTGCTGGTGATGACCACCGTGTCTTGCGCTCGCTCCGCGTTCATCCGCACGAGATGGTCGAAGCACGGGTCGCCGACGACGACGGCGGTGTCGGCGGCCGCCCCGAGCTCGTACGGGCGGGCCAGGCCCAGAGCGGCGGCCAGCGGGCGGCCGTGCCGGTCGAGCAGCCACTCCGCGTCCAGGCCGAAGACGGAACGGCTTCCGGGCGCGTACTTCCCGAAGCCGGCCCCGTGGGCCAGCGTGAGCAGAGGTCCCCGCAGCTCGTCGAGGGGACCGTGATGGCTGGCCGAGACGATCAGGTCGTAGCGGTTCCGGGTCGCCTCGCTCCACGGCACCGTGGCCAGGCCGACCTTCGCCACCAGCTCGGGCAGCCCCTCGGCGAACGGGTCGGACAGGTCGGAGGTCGCCACGATCCGCACCCGCAGGTCGCCGGCGAAGACCTCGGCCACGTCGAGCAGCCGGTCGAGCGTGGTGCCGTTGTGCACCACGAACAGCGCGGTACGCGCCACCGGAACGGTGTCCCAGATTTCCATGCCCGCACCATCGGGCCGAACCTGTCAGCCAGCTGTGGCCCGACCCTGAGGAATCTGTCAGGGCTCGGGTCAGGGCCAACCTCCGGGCTTTCCTCGATGTCCTTCGGCCCGGCCGTTCCTAGGCTCCGGGCCATGAGATCGATCACCATCGCCGCGCCCGCCCTCATGCTCGGCTACGGCATCGCCCGCTGGATCGACGGCTGGGACGGCTCCCGGCACAACGGACCCGCCTGGACCATCGGCCACACCATGTTCTTCCTGGCCATGGTGTTGTTCGCCGTCCAGGCGGCCGGGCTGGCCCGGCTGGCGCGCGACCGGCTCGCCATCGCCGTACCCGCGCTGGCCGCGACCGTCTTCGGCGCGGCCTGCTTCCTCTGGGTCATCGTGGGTGACCTGTTCTCCGGCTTCGACCACCCGCTGCCGTCGCTGCTGGAGAATTTCGGGCCCGCGCTGTTCGTGATCGGGATGGTCACGCTGCTCGCGCTGCAGTCCGCCGGCCGCCGGCTGCCCTGGTGGAGCCCGGCCGCGTTCCTGATCGGGTTCGTCGCCACCAGCGTCGACCTCGACCTGCTGCCGTTCGCCGCGGCGCTGATCCTGGTCGGCAGCGTCCCGGTCGCCCGCGGCGTCTTCGCCACCCCACGTCGTGAACTGCTCATATGACCACGGCACGGTGACGTCGGCGGAGCCGTCCTCCGCTCTCGTCACCGGCGTGCCCGGCGGGGCGTGCACCGCGGCGGGCACCGCGGCGCGCAACCGGCCCGTCGCCGACCTCAGTGCATCGGAGGCAGCCGGAGCAGCTTCGTCGGCGGCCCGTTGAACGCCCGCTGGCTCTCCGGGAAGAGACCCACCGCGTCGCAGCAGTAGGCGACCGGATGCCCGTAGTACAGGAACGTCCGCAGCACCTCCGAGCCGGTGTCCGCCGGGTCCGAGTCGCCGCTGCCCGGGCTCAGATCGGAGCCGACCAGGTGCCCGTGATGGAACGCGATGCCCGGGCAGCCGCCCTTCGGGTCCACGCACATCGCGTACGCCGAACTGCCCGGCGTGAGCCGGGCGAGCAGGCCCGGCGACGCCGCGGTGAAACCCGCCCACTGGGTGACCACGCACCCGCCCGGCACATCGGTCACACCGACCGTATGGGCCACCTCGTCATCGGTCATACCCTCCGACCACGGATCCAGCGCCCACTCGGCGAAATTCGGGATGTCGACCGGCAGCGCCCGCATCCGGCCCGCCGCCTCCGCCGAATCGACGTGCGCCACACAGGCGATGCTCATGCCCTCGACCTCCGGATCGCCGACCGCCGCGATCCGCCGCCGCGCCCGCGCGATCGCCGTCATCTCGGCCGTCGTCAGATGCGAGTCGGGCGCCCCGAACAGCGTCGGCCGCGGCCCGGCCAGCGCCAGCCGCCCCGGCGACCAGCCACCGATCTGCGGCGCCCACGCATCGGCCCCCGCACCGGCCAGCAGCTCGGCGACCTCGAAATGGCGGTGCATGACGGCCTCCCACAGCGCCGTCCGGCCCCGCCACAGCGCGTCGACCCGCTCGCCCAGGCGCCGCTCGACGACCGGAAGCGGAAGACCCTGCCTCGCGGCCTCGTGCAGCGGCGGCGCGAGGCCCGGGTCCAAGTCGTCCACGCCCCGAGTCTCCCAGCCGTCAAAGCTCCAGGTGGCCGGTGTCGTTGAAGCAGACCGGCACGGGCAGACTTTTTGCCGCCCTCGCCTGGTTGAGCCCGAGTCGGCGCCACGACGGCGCGTCGATCGCGTGCCGCACGGACGAAGTCGCAAGCGTGAGCGGGCACCCCCGTGAGATAGTGGCCGACGATTTCGGCCGTCTCGGCCGCTCTTGCTGCGGGGCTGTAGTGGATGGCGTCGAATCGGTTCCCGACAGGCGCCGGCCCAGACAGAGCCGCGCGCGCCATAGGGGGAGCCTTTCCGATGCCGTCGTTCGACCCAGATCTTTACCGGGGTGCGGGCCTGGACTATGACCGGCACCGACTGCCGTATCCGCCCGCCCTGATCTCGGCGCTCCTTTCCGGCGTATCCGGCCGCTCGCGGCTGATGGATCTGGCGTGTGGGACCGGGCAGTTGGCGTTCGCGTTGTGCTCGGAATTCGCGTCCACGTGGGCCGTTGATCAGGAGCCTTCGATGCTTTCGGTGGTCGCGTCGAGGGGTGTTCCCTCCGTGCGGGCCGTGGTCGCCTCGGCGGAATCGTTGGAGGCGCCGACGGGTGCCTTCGATCTGGTCGTCATCGGCAACGCGTTTCACCGGTTGCGCCGGGAGCGGGTGGCTTCGCTGGTGTTTTCATGGCTTCGCCCGGGCGGGTCGCTGGCCCTGTGCTGGTCGGATTCGCCGTGGGAGGGGGAGGAGCCGTGGCAGTCCGTCTTTCGGTCCGTCATCGCGTCGTGGCGGGAGCGGCTTTCGGTCGGCGATCGCCTGCCGGCGGGGTGGTCGTCGGCTCGGGCCGCGCGGCCGGATACGGAAGTTCTGTCGGCGGCCGGGTTTCTGTGTTCGGACCGGGTTTCGTTGTCGGTTCCGCATCGGTGGAGCGTGGGGGCGTTGGCGGGGTTTGTGTATTCGACGTCGTTTCTGCCTCGGTCGGTGTTCGGGGAGCGGGCGGCGGAGTTCGAGGCCGAGTTGGGGGAGCGGTTGGCGGGGGAGTTGGTTTCTGACGTCAGCTATGCCTTCGATTTCGCTTCCAGGCCGTATTAGCCCAGGATCCTAGGATGCTGTAGGGGTGGTGTTCCGGGTCCTCGGCGCCCTGCCCGAACCCCGGCCTCGGCTCGGAGTGAGTCCCCCGTGATCCACCGAACCGGGGGAACTCAGCCGACGCGAGGAGATCACCCCGGCCTGGGCCCAGGGGTTGGCCTGGTGGCCAAACCGCGGCTGCATTCGCGGGAAGAACGCTTCACACCGACCCCGGTGTCCGGAACGCGAGGATCCGGGGATTCGCCGGCGACCTCGCCGAAGCCGGTGTCCTATGCGTGCTCACCGAGGGCTGCGGCGCCTTCGATCGCCGGGCCCGACAGCCGTGTCGGGGGGATTTTCTGGTTTTGGAGGCCGACGTCCGGCGCTGTACCTGAACTGCTGTGCGCGAGCCGCAACCATCTACATTGGACTCCTCGTCGGCAGCATCACGATGACCCATCCGGCGCACCTGAATCCCCCGAACGGCCCGGAACACCACGGCCGGGCTAGAACAATGGGCGGCCGGCACCGCGCGTCCGGCCTACGCAAGCAACCCTGGACCGGCCTGGACCCGCTTCAGAAAACTCAGGTCACGGCCGTGACTCCCGGCCTGGCGGTCAGCGCCGGCAACTCACGCCGGGGCTCGCGCACGCAAAGCTGAAAAGAAGCCGGCCCTCGCCCACCCGCCCGGGTGAGCCCGCTGGGTGGCCGGTCGGGCCAGCGGTCACGGCCACGACAGCCGGCCGGCGACGACCAGTCTCGAGGCAGCCGCATGCAAAGCGGGGAAAGCCGACCACCGCGCGAGCCGCCCACCCAACCCCCGCCCCGCTCCCGACCCGCGCCCACGCGCGCAAGAAGGTCAGGTTGCCGGTGCCCCCGGTACTGCTGCCAGATCCCCAGCGCAGGTCAATCACTCAGCCGTCGGCGAGTAAGGAGAGCCCCCGCAGCAATCCACCCGTGCAACGCCCAAGTGGCGGCAACCAACCCCGAAGCTCCCGCGCGCAAAGCCGAAAAACCCCTGCCCGCACCCATTCCATCCAAGCCCAGCCCGGTCACACCACCCCCCGCCGCGCACGCGGCCCCACCTCCCGGAGCCACCGCAAACCCCGGCCTGCCATGGACGTGGTCTCGCAACCGGCGCGGAACAACCCCCCAGCCCCGCGCCCACGCCGGCCCGCCAAAGAAGATTCCCTGGAGGAACCGCAGCGCGGCAGCCAGACCACCCACCCGCCAGGTGACCGCCCGGCGACAAACGCACCCAGCAGTGCGGAACCAAAGGCCTAGATGGAGTTGAAACCCTGCAAGGTGGCCGGGGGATGGGCCCAAGAACGAACTAGATGCTTTACCTCGATCTTGGGCCCATCCCCCGGCCACCGTCCTGGAGCAAGAAAGCCACCGCTTTTCAGCCCCCGACATAAGCCGCCAAATGCTCCCCGGTCAACGTCGACCGCGACGACACCAACTCCCCAGGAGTGCCCTCGAACACGACCAAACCACCATCATGCCCAGCCCCCGGACCAAGGTCGATGATCCAGTCCGCATGAGCCATCACAGCCTGATGATGCTCGATCACGATGACCGACTTACCCCCATCGACGAGACGGTCGAGCAGGCCGAGGAGCTTTTGGACGTCGGCCAGGTGCAGCCCCGTCGTCGGCTCGTCGAGCACGTAGACCGTGCCCTTGTCGGCCATCTGCGTGGCCAACTTGACCCGCTGCCGTTCGCCACCCGACAGCGTGGTCAGCGGCTGTCCCAGGGTGAGGTAGCCGAGGCCCACGTCGGCCAGGCGTTCGACGATTTTCACCGCGGGCGGGAGGGACAGCGACGTGAAGTAGGGGAGGGCGTCGTCGACCGGCATGGCCAGGACTTCGCTGATGTCGCGGCCGCCCAGTTTGTATTCGAGGACGGAGGCGTCGAAGCGGCGGCCCTCGCATTCCTCGCACGTTGTCGCGACGCTCGCCATGATGCCCAGGTCGGTGTAGATGACGCCGGCGCCGTTGCAGGCCGGGCAGGCGCCTTCCGAGTTTGCGCTGAACAGGGCCGGTTTGACGCCGTTTTCTTTGGCGAAGGCTTTGCGGACCGGTTCGAGCAGGCCGGTGTACGTGGCCGGGTTGCTGCGGCGGGAGCCTCGGATCGCGGACTGGTCGACGGTGACGACGCCGTCGCGGCCGGAGACCGAGCCGTGGATGAGGGAGCTTTTGCCGGAGCCGGCCACGCCGGTGACGACGGCGAGGACGCCGAGGGGGATGTCCACGTCGACGTTACGGAGGTTGTGGGTGTCGGCGCCGCGTACGGAAAGGGTTCCGGACCTGGTCCGGACCGCTTCCTTGAGTTTCGCCCGGTCGTCGAGGTGGCGGCCGGTGAGGGTGTCGCTGGCGCGGAGGCCGTCGACGGTGCCTTCGAAGACGACCTGGCCGCCGGCGGATCCGGCGCCGGGGCCGAGGTCGACGACGTGGTCGGCGATGGCGATGGCTTCGGGTTTGTGTTCGACGACGAGGACGGTGTTGCCTTTGTCGCGCAGTTGGAGGAGGAGGTCGTTCATGCGCTGGATGTCGTGGGGGTGCAGGCCGATGGTGGGTTCGTCGAAGACGTAGGTGACGTCGGTGAGCGACGAGCCGAGGTGGCGGATCATCTTGGTGCGCTGGGCCTCGCCGCCGGAGAGGGTGCCGGAGGGGCGGTCGAGGCTGAGGTAGCCGAGGCCGATCTCGACGAACGAGTCGAGCAGGTGCTGCAGCGACGTGAGCAGCGGGCCGACCGACGGGTCGTTGACGCCGCGGATCCAGGTGGCGAGGTCGCTGATCTGCAGGGCGCAGCAGTCGGCGATGTTCTTCCCGTTGATTTTGGAGGAGCGGGCCTGTTCGCTCAGTCGTGTGCCGTCGCAGTCGGGACACGTCGAGAAGGTGATGACGCGCTCGACGAACGCGCGAATGTGGGGCTGCAGCGAGTCGACGTCCTTGGAGAGCATCGACTTCTGGATTCTCGGGATGACGCCCTCGTAGGTGAGGTTGATGCCCTCGACCTTGATCTTCGTGGGTTCCTTGTAGAGCAGGTCGTTCAGCTCGCGTTTGGTGAATTTCCGGATCGGCTTGTCGATGTCGAAGAAGCCGGAGCCGAGGAAGATGCGGCCCTGCCAGCCGTCCATGCTGTAGCCGGGGATGGTGAGGGCGCCCTCGCTGAGCGACTTGGTGTCGTCGTAAAGCTGGGTGAGGTCGAAGTCGGAGACCGAGCCGCGGCCCTCGCAGCGGGGGCACATGCCGCCGAGGATGCTGAAGGTGCGTCTCTCCTTGAGCTGGCGGCCGCCTTTCTCGATGTTGACCGCTCCGGCGCCGCTGATCGAGGCGACGTTGAAGGAGAACGCCTGGGGTGAGCCGATGTGCGGCCGGCCGAGGCGGCTGAACAGGATGCGCAGCATGGCGTTGGCGTCGGTGGCGGTGCCGACGGTGGAACGCACGTCGCCGCCCATGCGCTCCTGGTCGACGATGATCGCGGTGGTGAGGCCGTCGAGCACGTCGACGTCGGGACGGGCCTGGGTGGGCATGAAGCCCTGGATGAACGCGCTGTAGGTCTCGTTGATCATGCGCTGGGACTCGGCGGCGATGGTGCTGAAGACCAGGGAGCTCTTGCCGGAGCCGGAGACGCCGGTGAAGACGGTCAGGCGGCGTTTCGGCAGCTCGACGTCGACGTCCTTGAGGTTGTTCTCGCGCGCGCCGTGCACGCGGATCAGGTCGTGCCGGTCGGCGGCGTGCGGCTGCGGGGTCATCTTCTCTCCATCTTCGGCGACGGCTCCAACCTAGCGGGAGGGTCCGACATCGCACTTGTCGAATCCTGCTCGACTTGCCGGACGTGCTCACTGAACCGATTCATCAATCAGCTTCGAGCAGCGCATTCCGTCCTTCGGCCGAAAGTTGCGGAGATCGACTTTTTCTCACGCGCCGCATCGGTCCTGCATGCCGGGTGTACGGCGGGCAGCAGCACCTTTGTCACCAGCCGAACACGAGCACATTGACTGTTGTGATTACCGCAACACGCTTGTAATGTTTCGCTCGATCCGGGTCAGCACCACCTTTCACGGTTAAGAACAGTCACGTCCTCGACTGCTGGAAAGGCATCGGCATGTCTGATCCCCTCGTACGCTCCCGGCGGCGCCTCGCAGGCGCCGCCCTGTCCGCGACCGCCGCCGTGGTCGCCCTCGGCACCGTGCTCTCGGTTTCCACCACCGCGAACGCGGCGTCCACCCTCGGTGCCTCGGCGGCCGCCACCGGCCGCTACTTCGGCACCGCCGTCGCGGCCTACAAGCTCAGCGACACGGTCTACTCCGGCATCCTCGACCGCGAGTTCAACATGATCACGCCAGAGAACGAGATGAAGTGGGACGCCACCGAGCCGTCCCAGGGCCAGTTCACCTTCACCTCGGCCGACCAGATCGTCGCCCACGCCCAGGCCCACGGGCAGCGGATGCGCGGGCACGCCCTCGCCTGGCACTCGCAGCAGCCCGGCTGGGTCGCCTCGCTGTCCGGCACGGCGCTGCGCAACGCGATGATCAACCACATCACGAACGTGGCCACCCACTACAAGGGCAAGATCTACGCCTGGGACGTGGTGAACGAGGCGTTCTCCGACAACGGGGACGGCTCGCGGCGGCAGTCCAACCTGCAGGCCACCGGCAACGACTGGATCGAGGTGGCGTTCAAGACCGCGCGCGCCGCCGACCCGGGCGCCAAGCTCTGCTACAACGACTACAACACCGACGGGGTCAACGCGAAGTCGACCGCCGTGTACAACATGGTCAAGGACTTCAAGGCGCGCGGGGTGCCGATCGACTGCGTCGGATTCCAGTCGCACATCAACTCGGCTTCGCCGGTGCCGTCCGACTACCAGGCCAACCTGCAGCGGTTCGCCGACCTCGGCGTCGACGTGCAGATCACCGAGCTGGACATCGCCGGGTCGGGAACGGCGCAGGCCAACACCTACGCCCGCGTCGTACAAGCCTGTCTCGCGGTGGCCCGGTGCACGGGCATCACGGTGTGGGGGATCCGCGACAGCGACTCGTGGCGGTCGGGTGACACGCCGCTGCTGTTCGACAACAACGGAAACCCCAAGGCGGCCTACACGTCGGCGCTGAACGCGCTCAACGCCGGTGGCACCACCACGCCGCCGACCACCGGGCCGACCACGGGTCCCACCACATCGCCGCCGACCACCGGGCCCACCACGCCGCCGACCACGCCGCCGGCCCAGGGTGGTTGCTCGGCCTCGGTTTCGCTCAACCAGTGGAACGGCGGCTTCGTCGCCACGGTCACGGTCACGGTCACGGCCGGGTCCGGCGCGGTCAACGGCTGGACGGTCGGGTTGACGCTGCCCTCCGGAGCGGCGGTCACCAACTCGTGGAACGCGACCGGCAGCGGAACCAGCGGTTCCGTCAGCTACACCAACGTGGCGTACAACGGCTCCATCGCCGCCGGCCAGAACACGCAGTTCGGCTTCCAGGGAACGGGAACCGGCCCGGCCGGCACACCGTCCTGTACGGCTCGCTAATCGCGTACGAAAGGTGCGGCCGCGGCCGTCCCCGCGGC
>NZ_JBFBAD010000231.1:0-9375 GCF_040682075.1 Actinoplanes sp. NPDC051411
CCTTCGGGCCCAGGGCGGCGATCATGCGTTCGTCGACGGGGACCGAGCAGAGCTTGTCGGTGATGTCACGGCCGGGCGGCGGTGTGCCGTCGATACCTCGATGCTGGCCCTTCGGCGACGGATCTTCCAGCTTTACAAGATGGTCATTATGTTTACGGGTCCAGCTTGTAGACCGGAGCCCCGGGGAGTTGCTGGACGCGGGCCGGCGGAGCTAGTCCATGACAGTCAGACGAAGCAGCGCCATCGCCGCGGCCGCGCGGGCGCCATCCACGGCCGCGTAGCGCTTGTAGGTGACTTCGCAGTCGTCGAACGCGGTGGAGAAGGCGTTGACTCGCATCGCCTGCAGCATGCTTTCGTTGAATCCCGTGCCGATCGGCTTGTCGTCCGGCTGGAGTCCCTCGGGGCTGTAGACGACGATACGGCTCGGGTTCAGGAGGTTTTGCAGTCCCGCCAGGCTCGCGCCGACCGCCGTGCCGGCCCGCCGGAAAGTCTGCTCGGAAGCGGGCCAGTCCTTTTCGGCGTGTTTCATGGCGTCGTGCAGGTCTGGCACCTCCCTGGGGGAGAGGCTGGACCGGATGCGCTCCACGATCGTCGTCATGCCGGCCACTGCCTCCAGGCATCCGTGGTGGCCGGCCCGGCACACGTCTGGCACCGGTTCGCCGGGGACGCCGGGGTCCGCCGGCACCGGGAGATGGCCGAGCTCACCCGCCGACCCGTGTACGCCGTGCACCAACGACCCGTTGACGATCACGCCGCAGCCCACGCCGTCGGACACCAGCACCGCCGCGGCGTTGTCGACACCGGTCAGGTCGCCGAATCCTCTCTCGTAGACCGCCAGCGCGTTCGCGTCGTTGTCGACGATGACGGGCATCCGGAGCTCCTGGCGGAGCCGGTCGCCCAGTGGAGCGCCGTTCCAGTCACCGGTGTAGCCCGGAGCGTTCACGACGACACCGGTTTCGGACTGGACATGGCCGCCGATCTCGACGCCTAGACCGAGTGCCGGACCGCCGATATGTGGATTTGTCGCCACCAGGCTCCGGACCAGCTCGGCGATGACCGTCGTAGCCGCCACGACGTCGACCGGCCCGGTGAAATGTCGCACCACAGCCTCGCCCATCTGTCGTGCGCCGCGACCGACCAGCACGCCCGTGATCTCGGTGGGAAGGACCTTCACGCCTATGGCGTGCGTCAGCATGAGGTCCGCGCGCGGCCCCGACAGGGCCTCGGCCCCTTCCGCCAAGGGCGAGTTCTCCAGATAACGACGGCCACGAGGCGTCACGTCCCAGGCGTTGCTGCGCCACTCCCGGCGGCGCCAGACGACACCCGAAGAGAGCAGGCGACGGCCGACGCGGCTGACCTCGGTCTCGTCCACGCCGAGGCGAAGGGCGAGATCCTGGTTCGACAGGCCGGGCTGTCGGGCCACGGCGACCAGGAAGCGAGCGGCGTGGCTGTTCGGATCAAGGCCCAGTTGCAGACCGGACGGCAGTCGTTGCAACGCCCAGTGCGCGGCGTCGATCAGGCCGAGGAGCCGGCCGCGGGTTTCTGACCGGTCGGCCTCGCTCACGTTCGAACCCGGATGCCGGTGGAAGAGCCATTGCAGTCCGCGCTGGGCCGCTTCGAGGGTGGCGCCGTCGCCTGTGAGTGACGCGTCGGTGACCAGCATCGCCAGCGCGTTGAAGTGTCCATCGGTGATGGCCGGCTGGTCGACGATCTCTCTCGTCAGCCGGCGCACCTCGGCGAGTCTCTCGGTGCCCTGCGAGGTCCCATCCATCGCGTGCTCCCTGGTGCTTCGGAGGAAAGGCGCCTGGAACCTCAGGATGTACGAGGTGTCAAGTGGCGTCAAGTGAGCACCGAAGATTAATTTCGCGAGGCGTACACATGGCCGATCATCCGACAGCCTTTCCGGCCGAGCGCGCGTGTCGTTCCGGCTTTACGGAAGATAGTCTGTCAATGCGAAATCGATTGGCCGGTCAGGAGTGATCATGGGCCACGATGCTGAATTCCGGTGGGATCGACTGGGTGGTATGTCGTCTGACCCGGCTCACTTGTTCATGGAGCTCTACGACTTCCTTCCGGATAGTCGTATACGCGACAGATCAATTCAGCGGTGGCGCAAGGAGGCCGGCGTCCGGGCCGGCGCCGAGGCAATAGAAATCGACGTTCTGGGGCACGGTCAAGTCGATCACGAAAGCATTCGGAATATCCTGAAGGTCTTCGACGACCGCGATCTCTTCACGCTTCTCCTCGGTCTGGACGGCGCGCTGGACAACGTCAACGTCTCCGCCGTTCCGATCGAGGAATGTTCCCTCCAGCGCATTGCGACCCGATATGCCCAGACGGGGTTCTTGAACGACCCGGCCGCGGTCCCGGGCATGCTGCTGCCTCGGTGCTCGTACCCGGCCAGGCCGCGGGGAGAAGAGCAGAAGGCCGACTTCTTTCGCGTCCATTTCGTGCCGCCCGGAGCCGGGCTGGATCTCCTCGACTACCGCCGCGTCCGCCGGCACAGCGTCGCGCCCCTCGACCCTGAATATCCCGCGCCCGTCGGGTGCGCCCCTCTCCTCGCCACGTACGACGAGCTTGAGGTTGCCATCGATCTGGATGTGGATCCCGCCGCCTACCGTCTTTCTCCGGCCCCTCTCGGCCCGACCGTTGTCGATCGAATGAGGACGATCATCGGGGCGATGGACGAAGGTGGCGTTCGCATCGGTGTGATGCCGGAAGGATGCCTGTCCGAGGAGATAGTCGAGAAGTGGCAGGCCGTCGCGCGTGAGACGTCACAGCCGGAGAGCACGCTGGACTATCTTCTGATCGGCTCCGGGCCGGTGGGCGGCCACAATCCACCGTTCAATCGCGCAGTGCTCATTCATCGGCACAGCGGTCAGATTCTGATGACGCACGACAAGATGCATCGATTCACCATCGACCGCGAGATGGCCGCCAAATGGAAGATTCCCGGAGCGCCCGGGGACCGGTGGCTGGAGGAGGACATAGCGACCGGCGACCGGCTCGGCATCCTGGACCTCGGACGGGTCCGGCTGGCCGTGCTGATCTGTGAAGACCTCAGCAGTAGCTTCGCCTTCGATCGCGAGATCGCCGCGGTGGGTGTGTCGACGTTGCTCGTGCCGATCTTCGCACGGCCGATCCGGCCCCACCACTGGGAGACCTCCGGAGCGCAGCGGCTGGTCAATATGACAGGTAGCTGGATCGTGGTCGCCAACAGTCTGGTCGTGACCGGCGACGACGGGCACACCTGCCTGGTCGCCGGTCCGGGCGACCCCGACCGGGAGACCCACGACGTCAGGCTCCAGTACGGAACCGCGACCTCGGCCAAGGACATCAGCCTGGTCGCTACGAAGGACGGTCCGGTGCTGCCGACCATCCTGGGCGGTGGCGGGCGCCTGGGCTGGCGGGGGCACGAGGCATGAAAGCCCGCCTATCGGCGAACGGGCGGAAGCCGACCATCGCCAGGGCGGTTCAGGCCGTGGTCGCCGCCGCGGCACTGGTAGGCATCGTGCTGATCGGCTTGTACTCGGCGACCCCGGCCGACCGGGGGCTTACGCGGCCGTCGATCTTCGGTGTTCTGGTCGCTTCGGCCGTGGCATCGGCGGCGACCGGCGCCCTCATCGGGTTCCTTTTCGGGGTTCCGCGCAGCCTGCAGGAGTCACGTGCCCTGGCCCAGCCGAACGACGGGGCCGAGCGCAGCTATCAGGTCAACACCAACCTTGAGCAGATCTCCGACTGGATCACCAAGATTCTGGTCGGCGTCGGGCTCATTCAGCTCGGACGCAGCAGCGACTCGACCGGCCGCCTGATAGGCAACATCGCCGCCGGAATCGGAGGCCGGCCGTCGGATCGGGTGATGGCCGGAGCCATTCTGATCATGTTCCTGATCTTCGGTTTCCTCGCCGGCTATCTGCTGACGCGGCTGCTCATGCTGCACGCCTTCACGGTGGCCGACAGGTCGGCCGTGGTCGCCGTCGTGGAGGCGAACATGCACCGGCAGCAAGCGGCGGACGCGGAGGCGTACAGCCTGGTGGCCAGGACCCTGCATCCGCCGCCGGGCTCGTCGTTGCCGGCCCCCGAGCAGCTGGTCGAGGTTCTGACGAAGGCATCCGCCATGGTGCGGACACAAGTGTTCTCCATGGCCCGCAATCAGCGGCGGGCGGACGAGCAGACCGCGGAGGGGCGGGGCAAGCTCCACCGGGCGATCCTGGTCTTCAGTGCCCTCGTCGCGGTCGAGCCGCAGCATCACCGCAATCACAGTCAGCTCTCGTACGCCCTGCGGTACAGCGACCCGCCCCAACTCGAGGAGTCGGAACGGGCCATGACGACGGCGATCGCCAGCCGGGGCTCCGCCCGTGAGGCCGGATGGCTCTTCTACGAGCTGAACCGGGCCGCCGTCCGTATCGAGATCGACGGTCAGATGGCGGCGGCGGCCGGTCCCGACCGGGTGGCGGAGATACTCGCCGACCTCCACGCGGCCGCCCGTAATCCCGAGGTGGCGGCCGAGATCAGAAAGGACCGCTCGATCCAGGCCTGGCTTCGGGTGGCGGCCCCCAACGATCCCACCCTGCGGGCGCCCGGCTAGCTGGGAGGTTGTTGCGGGGACGGGTGCCGATGCGGCTCAGCGGGGTGCGGCTCGGCCGGACCTGCGACCTACGACTCGGCACTCAGGAGACGGCCGGCCGGATGCGACTGCTGGGGATGCACCCGCCGGCCCCTGGTCACCGTGCACGCCGAGCGGCTGCCCGGGCCGCTGGGCGAGTTCACGGCAGTCTGAGCACCTGACCGGGGACGATCTTGTTCGGGTTCGGGCCGATGACCGTCTTGTTCAGGTTGTACAGGGCCTGCCAGCCGCCGCCGATGCGCAGCCGCGCGGCGATCGCGGACAGCGTGTCGCCGCTCTTGACCACGTACTTGCCGGCCGACGGCGGGTCGGTCACGGAGTGCCGGGCGAGCGCCGTCATGTCGTCGGCGTCGTCGGGCGAGCCCATGAACTCGAAGTGCATCGGGTCGCGGTGGTCGCCCTTGTAGTGGCCGCCCCAGGCGAACCCGTACCGGCCCCACAACTGGGGTACCCACGACGGCAGGTCGGTGTGGGCCTTGCCGTCCCAGGTTTCCGGGTTGAGGTTCCAGTTCAGGTCGACCGCGAGACCCCACGAGTGACGGCTGGGGACGTTCTTGCCCTTGATCGACCGGTTGTTGAAGCCCCCGCACTGTTCCGGGTGCAGCTTGTAGCCGCGCCGCTCGGTCTCGTCGAGCAGAATGTCGATCAGGGCGGCGACCCGCTTGTGGACGTTGACCTTGGTGCCGGACCGGTCGGCCTTGACCCGCCGCATGTCGGCCGAGCGGTCGACCGGCCAGCCGTGGCCCCAGCCCTTGTCCTGCGGGCTCTTCGAATAGTCAGTGATCGAGAACCGCATCGGACACCTCCTCGGGCTCCGGCTGGTCGCTGTGCTCGCCGTCCTCGCCGTCGTGCTGGGGCGGGGCCGGGAGTTGATCGTCGTACAGGTCGAGCCGGCCGGCGTCGCCGGCCTCCTTCGTGTCGGGCATCGGTTGGCCCTCCTTTCGCCGATGACGGGAGGGCCGGCCGGGGCCGGATACATGGCCGGGCCGGCGAACCCGCGGCGGCGCGGCCTTCGCCCGCGGCGAGCTCCGGGACGGTACGCGCGGACGACCGGCCGCCCGCGTCCCGGTCGTCGAGCCGGTTCCGCGCGGCGGCGCAGAATACCGGTGTCAGCCGTACCGAAGATCGTCGATCCAATCTAGGCTGTCTTCCGTAACACGGGTGGGCGGTGCACGGCGCCCCGGAACGCGGAGGTGCCAGCTTGACCGGCCAGTTCGACGAGGGCGTGCCGCCCCAGCCGCGCCGCCCGGAAACCCTCGGCGACCTGCCGAAACCCCAGCCGGTTCTGAACGAGCCGACTCAGACCCTGCCCACGGTCGAGCCCTTGAAGGTCGCCGCCCGGGCCGTGATCGTCTATCAGGAGACCGTCCGCCGCCCGTGGCGCCTGTGGGCCTTCACCGCGGTCCTGGTCGCGCTCACCGTCGGCGTCATCCTCGGCCAGACGGTCGCCTTCGAGCCCACCTACCGCTCGAGCGCCAACGCGAACGCGGCGGTCGTCCCGTCCCCGCCGGTCGTGTCGTCGCCGGCGCCGGCGCCGTCCTGGCCCGACGCCGCCCACCGCGTGACCGCCCCGCTCGGCAGGACGAAGGCCCGCACGCTGATCCTGACCGGCACGTCCGCGGTCCTGCACGTCCGCAGCGCCGACCTGGGCAAGACCCTCTACGACATCGCCACCACCGACCGCAGCGCCGTCCCCCGGCTGACCAGCGCCAAGCAGGCCGCCACGCTCGAACTGATCCCGACCGGCGACGACGGCACCCGGGGCGCCGACATCCAGCTCAACTCCCGGGTCGCGTGGACGCTCCGGCTGGCCGGCGGGCTCAACGAGCAGAGCATCGACATGCAGGCCGGCGGCCTGGCGGCCCTTCAGCTCAGCGGGGGCAGCGCCCACACCGCGATCCTCCTGCCGCCGGCGAAGGGCAGCGTGCCGCTGTCGGTGAAGGGCCCGCTCGGCGACCTCACGGTGAGCAGCCGCACCGGCGTGCCGCTCCGCCTGAAACTCACCGACGGCGCCCATTCGGCCGTCGTCGACGGCAAGGCCTATCCGTCGGCCGAGGCCGGCACCACGGTCACCCCGGCCGGGTGGTCGAAGGCCCGGAACCGGTACGACCTGACCACCACCGGCCCGGTGACGGCCGCGCTGATCACGACGACTCCGCCGCCCCGCTAGGCCGGACGGGCAGCTTCGGCGGGCCCTGGCCGAGCGCCGCCCGCATGGTCTCGACGCAGCGTTTGCGGGCGGCGTCCACGCGCCGGCGGTCGTAGTGCTGCTCGAGGTTCATCTCGGCGTCGGTGGTGCGGACCGGCTTCTGCCACGCCTCTTTCATCTGCTCGCCGACCTCGGCCTTGGCCTCGTTCGCCAGCCGCCGGTAGGCCGCGGCGACCGCGGGCGCCTCGACGTCGAGCAGCGCCTGGTGGAACGCGAGCCGCGAATAGATGCGGCTCACCTCCTCGGTGAGCTGGTGGCGGCCCTCCAGGGTGCCCGGGCGCCGCCGGATGCGATAGGGCATCTCGGCATAGTCCTCGACGACGCTGAGCGCCTCACCGAACGTCCGGGCCCGCCGCTCGCGGCGCGCGGCGCGCCGGTTCAGCGCATAGGTCAGCAGCGCGGTGAGCGCGGCGCCGAAAATCGCGATGACCGGCGCGAGCACCGCCGTCGAAGTCATGCTGGCAACCGCCCGGGCGTCAGATCTCGTGCAGGACGTCGACGATTGTTCCAGCCGTGCCGGCCTCCCATTGATCGGGGCGCGGGCCGAAGAGCCGGTTGATGCCGTTCTGGCACGGCAGATCGTCGAGGGGGGACCGGCGCAGCCAGCCGAGCGCGCCCCGGTAGGCCTCCCCGAACGTGGGCGTCCGGTAGACGTCGTCGGGAACGTTGTAGAGAAGGCACTCGAGCAGGTAGGACGGTGCGGTGCCCTCGGCGAGCATCCGTTCCCGCTCGGCCAGCTTGCGGACGCGTTTGACCGCCCGCACGACCTCCTTGAACCGGCCGCCGGTGCGCCGGTCCTTCGCATCGCCGTTGCGCCGGTGCTGCTTCGGGAAGTTGACGATCGCCCGGCCCTGCTGGTCGCGGAAGAAGACCCCTTGCTCGCCCGCCAGGCGGTATTCCGTCGCGACCAGGATGTCGACCATCTCGCCGAACAGCGAGTCGGGGTCGTCGACGTTGACGCACCGGCGGCCCATCCGCACGTGGTAGGACTCGCCCAGCACGGCGAGCACGTCGTCGCGGAACTCCTCCCAGCCCGACTCGAGCGGGGCCTTGAGCATGAGGACCAGGTCGATGTCGCTGGACTGCTCGATGTAGGTGCCGTTGACCCGCGAGCCCTGCCCGAAGATCTCGTACGGCCGGCCGTCGAGCAGGGGGGACCGGCCCAGCGCCCGGCGCAGCTCGCGCTCGGCCCAGTGCAGCAGGAACGCGTCGGGTTGCCCGCTGCGGGCGACCGCGCTCGCCTCGTCGACCGCGCGGCGCGCGACCCAGGGCCCCGCCGTCATGGTCATGCTGCCAATTATGCCCCTCCGGCCGGCCCCGCCGGTTTCGGCGGTTCCGGCACTACGCTCAGGACGGCGATCTTCGGGCGGGCGAAGGATGCGCGAGGATGCGCGGACGAATGAGAGTGTGGGGAGCCCATGAGCGTTCTGCAGAGCCTGGTGTCCGGACTCCGCGGCGGCGGGATCGAGGTGGTCGATCTGACCGCGCCGCTGTCGGCCGAGACCCCGATCCTCAAGCTGCCGGAGCCGTTCGCCGACACGGCGACGTTCAGCCTTCAGGAGATCAGCCGGTACGACGACCGCGGGCCGGCCTGGTACTGGAACAACATCCACACCGGCGAGCACACCGGCACCCACCTCGACGCGCCGGTGCACTGGGTGACGGCGAAGGACGGCGAGGACGTCTCGCAGATCGCGGCGCGGAAGCTGGTCGCCCCGGCGGCGGTCATCGACGTGTCGCACCGGGTCGCCGGCGACCATGACTTCCTGCTCGGCATCGACGACATCCGGGCGTGGGAGAACGAGCACGGATCGCTCCCGGCGGGCGGGTGGCTGTTCATCCGTACGGGCTGGGACGCGCGCTCGAACAGCCAGGAGGCGTTCCTGAACGCGAACGAGACCGGCCCGCACACCCCGGGCGTCTCGGTCGAGGCCGCGAAGTGGCTGGCCGAACAGGCGCCGATCATCGGGGTCGGGGTGGAGACGGTCGGCACCGACGCGGGCGCCGCCCACTCGTTCGACCCGGCGTTCCCGTGCCACACGTTCGTCCTCGGGGCCGGGAAGTACGGCCTCACCCAGCTGCAGAATCTGCGCCTGCTCCCGCCGACCGGCGCGGTCGTCATCGCGGCACCGCTGCCGATCGTCGGCGGCTCGGGCAGCCCCACCCGGGTCCTCGCGCTCGTCGAGCGATGACCACCGTCGCCGACGAGGTCGGCCGGACCCTCGCCGAGCTGGGCGCCGACCACGTCTTCGGGGTGGTCGGCTCGGGCAACTTCCACGTCACCAACGCCCTGGTCGCCAACGGTGTCCGGTTCGTGGCCACGCGCCACGAGGCCGGGGCGGCGACGGCGGCCGACGCGTACGCCCGGGTCAGTGGCCGCGCCGCCCTGGTCTCGGTGCACCAGGGTTGCGGCCTCACCAACGCGATGACCGGTATCGCCGAGGCGGCCAAGAGCCGTACGCCCATGGTCGTTCTCGCCGCCGAGCCGGCGGCGACCGCCCGGCGCTCCAATTTCCGGGCGAGAGCGTCCTGGTCGACC
>NZ_JBFBAD010000232.1:0-9319 GCF_040682075.1 Actinoplanes sp. NPDC051411
GGGCGCCCGGGCGGGGGCGCCGCCCCGCGGCGGGCCCCCCCCCCGCGGGGGGGGGGCGGGGGCGACGCCCCCCGGCCGGGGCGGGGGCCGGCCGCGGGTGCGCCCGCCCGCGACCGGCCAATGCATCCGGTGCTCGCGTCGCTGTGTTGCGTGCGCGGCGCCGGTTCTCTCGGCGGCCTCGACGCTGTGCAAGCACTGCGCTCGCGCCGCCGCCGCGAGCGCCGCGAAACAACCATGTCCGCGATGCGGACGCCCGGGCTTCCTGCGGCCGGCCACCGGCTGGTGCGGAACCTGTTCGCGCCCACGCCCGCCGAAGCAACCGCCGCGAGCCTGCCGTCAGTGCGGGCCGTGCGCCGACACGCGGGCCTCGGCCTGTGCTCGGCGTGCTTGCAGCGCCAACCCGACCGAGCTCTCATCCGCGCGGAGAACCTGCTGGGCCGCCTGTCCGAGCCGCCTGAGTGGCTGCTCGACTTCGCCGCTCACGTCGCCGCCCGGTTCAACCCCGGCCGGGCCAGCGGACTGGTGACCGCGCTCGGCCGGCTCCTGCAAGACGGGCAGTCCGTGCACCCGCAGGCACTGCTCGAACGATCCCGCCAGGTCGGCCGCTCGATGGGAACCCTCGCCCGGGTCCTGGAGGACTTCTTCACCACGGCGCGGTTGGCGCTTCCGACCGACCAGGCCGAACGGCTCGCCACCGGCCGACGACAGCGCCGCATCGACGCCGTCCCGGAAACCCTGCGCCCCGCCGTAGCCGGATTCGCGACCCAGATGATCCGCGCCCGGACCCGCGCGCTGCGGGCCGGCACCTGTCCGCGCACCGACCAGACCATCGAAACCGCGCTCGCCACCGTCCGTGACCTGGCCCTATTCCTGACGACCCGACGAGGCAAGAGCGATTGGGCGCTGGTTGACGTGCACGACATCGAAGCGTTCCTGGCGACGAACCCGAAGTCCCGCCACCGCCGACTGACGGTGCTGCGGCAGTTTTTCCGCTTCGCCCACCGCTCCCGGCTGCTCCTCATCGACCCCACCGCGCAGTTGCAGGCACGGCAACATCAGGCCTTCCGCGGCCAGACGCTGACTCTGCAGCAGCAGCGCGGCCTGTTCCACCGCTGGACGAGCGCCGAATCTCCGGCGCACCCGCACGAGGCCCTGATGGGGATGCTCGCGCTGCTGCACGCCGCCTCGAGCCAAGAAGTCCGGCTGCTGCGCATCACCGACATCGACACCCACCGGTGCAGCGTGCGCCTCGGCAGGCGGCCTCACACCGTCCCGCTGGACCCGGCCACCTGGTCGACGCTATTGCGGTGCCTCCATCACCGCGCCGGGCAGCACACCACCAACGCACACGTCATCGTCACCAAGCAGACCAAGAACGGACAGGCACCGGCATCGACCGCCTACCTCAGCCACGTGCTCGACGACTGCGGTGTCCCACCACGAACGATCCGCAGCACCCGCCTGGTCGACCTCGTCAACACCCTCGACCCCAAGCTCGTCGCCGCAGCACTCGGCCTCGACCCACAAGCGCCGCTGATCTACCTCGCCGATCGCATCGACCCCTCCTTAATCGCCGATCTCAGCGCAGGACCAGCTGCGCCCGGTCGGACAGGCCATTAACTACCTTTCCGAGCTAGGGAAGGGAATGGGTAGGGTGCAGCCGGTGCAGCTGAACCTCTTTCACCATGTTCCAGATGGGCTGACCCGCCGGGCCCGGTCGTTCGTTGTCGCCCACGGGGTTCGAGCCGACCTCCCGGACGTTGAGCAATACCGCTCTGCATGGCTGGAATCGGGTATCCCTGCGACTGAAATCGACCGCGCCGTGGCGTTCCAACGCCGGTGGGGCGGCCTGGTATTGCCACCGGCACCGGAATACGACGGCGGCCCGAGATACTTCTATGCTGACACCCCCGACGGTTCACCGGCCGAAGCTGCCGATGGTTCCGTAGTCTCGGGTTGGTGGTTTGAAGCCGGTCTGCAACGGACCGCCGTTCCGTACTCGTTCATGATCGGTCCCGCGGGCGAGTTCGGCATCCATGCGCAGCGGTGGGTACCGCTCCACGCCAACATCGAGGGTTGGGTCGAATCACTCGCCCTGGCTCATCACGCCGCGTACTGGGCCAAGCACATCACGAAGGTGACAGGCGAGGCGGCGGACGACCTGGAGTTGCATAACTTCGAACAAGTGGCCGAAGTTCGAGGACTGGCAGACACCTGGTGGCGGGGCAGCGATTCACTGATAGCGCTCTACTCGGGCGAGGCCGCCTGTCTCGGCGCACCGGTCACGCGCATCGCGCTTATCTATTCAGGGCTGGACGACTGGGGCCTGCACTGAGGCGTGAAGCAGGGGGCGAAGACTTCCTGATGAACCTGACCACTTTCGGCGGCGCCTGACACACGTTCGCGGGAACATGTGCGCTTTCGCGAACGGTGGATTGGTGGAGAGGACCGGGCTGCCGATCCCAGCCGGTTCGGCGGCGTCAGGGTGAATGGTGGACTGGCGGGGGCCTGGGCAGCCGATCCGAGCCGACCAGGGTGTCATCCGGGGCGGATACCGGATCGGCGGCCGGTGCGAGCCAGTCCGGTTGGCGCCGTGGCAGCGAACTGTTGGGACGCCGACCTGACTGCGCATAACGCTTGCGGGGCGGCACAGCGCTCGCGGGGGCGGCATAACGTCGCGGGCGCCGCACGACGCTCGGGGGCGCGCCAGCGCCTGTGATCACCCTAATGTGGAGCTGGGATGCGGCGAGAGGACGACACGGGTGGCTGTCGGCAGCGAGCAGCACCGGCCAGGGACCGAAGCGGCGCATGCGAGCGGTCCGGTCGAGGCGGCGCTCGATCTGCTGGAGCTCTCCGGCATGGCCGGGCACGACTGCTGCGGCCCTCCCGAGCTTGCGTTGCTCGACCGCCCTTGCGGAGACGGGCGGCCTGTGGCGCCGGCTCGGCGGGGGGACGCTCACGGCGTACGTCCCGAGCGCGCCGCGATGCGGCCGGTGGCTGCCGGCCGTGATTGAGGTTCCGGGGCCGGTGTGCTGGCTGCATCCGGCTGCCGGGGTTCGGCCCTCGGCGATCCAGGGGCTGGGGCTGTTCGCTCGCGAGGACATTGCCGCCGGGGTTGTCGTGTCGCGGCTGGGTGGGCGGCTTGTCGGTCCGGAGGAGCTTGAGCGGCTGGTCGCGGCGCCCGGGTACGTCGACACGATCACGGTTGGTGACGGGGTGCGGCAATCATTGCTGTGACCCCAACACCTGGTGGGTCGGGCCCTACGGGCTGGCCACGCGGCTGCCGGTGAGGGGCGGGGACGAGCTCACCAACGACTACGTGACCAGCACGGACGCGCCCGGCTTCCACATGTCGTGCCGCTGCGGCCGCCGGAACTGCCGGGGCACGGTCACCGGGGACGACTGGCGGCGGGCCGACCTGCGGGAACGCTACCGGGGGCACTGGGTGCCCGCCCTGCTGGAACGTCAGAGGGCGGCCAGCAGACCGCCGTCGACCGGGATCGACAGGCCGGTCAGGTAGCTGGCGGCGGGCGACAGGGCGAACGCCGCGACCTTGCCGAACTCGTGCGGCTCGCCCATGCGGCCCATCGGGACGGCGTCCTCGACCTTCTTCCGGGCTGCGTCGGCGTCGCCGGAGGCCGCGAACAGCTCGCGGTTGCGGTCGGTCATGACCCGGCCCGGCATTAGGCTGACGACGCGGATGCCGCGCGGGGCGAACTCGTTGGCCATGTCCTTCGCGGCCATCGCCAGGCCGGGGCGCAGGCCGTTGGAGAGGCCGAGGCCGGCCAGCGGCACCTTCACCGAGGTGGAGAGGACCAGGGCGATCGCACCGCCGTCGGCGAGGGCGCCGGCGACCGTACGGGCGAGGCGGATCGAGCCCAGGAAGACCGTTTCGAAGGCGTCGCGCCACTGCTCGTCGGAGAGTGAGGCGACCGAGCCGAGCGCGGGGCCGCCGACCGAGATCAGGGCGCCGTCGAGGCGGCCGAAACGCGACTTCGCCGTGTCGATCAGCTGCTGTGGGACGGACGGGTCGGCAAGGTCGGCGACGACTCCGGTGGCGGACGAACCGAGTGCGGCGACCGCCGAGTCGAGGCGGTCGCTGTCGCGGGCCGAGATGACCACCTTGGCGCCGTCGGCGACGAGCGCCTCCGCGGTGGCGAAGCCGAGCCCGCGCGAGGCTCCGGTGAGGATGTAGACACGATCCGCCAGTCCAAGGTCCATCCCCGAATCCTAGGACCGCCCGTGCAGGGCCGCGGCGGTGGTGGCGTCGGCGGGCAGGAACGCCTCGATCGCGAGCTCGGAAAGGGTCACGTCCAACGGCGTACCCAAAACGGAGGTCAGGCTGAAGAAGGAGAGGGCTCCGAAGCGTAAGGGAACGACCAGCCCGTCGGGTTTCGCGGGCGAATGCCCGCCCGGATAGGCATCGAGTTCGGCGTGCAATTCGCGGAGCACCGGATCGGCGGTCGCCGATGCCTGCCGGTCGAGGCGGTGCAGGACGTGCGTGCGCCATTCGGCGAGATTGCCGATGCGTGGCGCCATGCCCTGCGGGTGCAGTGCGAGGCGCAGCACGTTGACCGGCGGTTCCAGAAGCCACGGCGCGCATCCGTCGAGAAGCGGGGCCACCGCCGCATTGGCGTCGATCATTGTCCAATGCCGGTCGACCAGCAGGGCCGGGTAGGGCTCGTGCCCGGCGAGAACGTCGCGCAGCGACGCCAATACCGCCGCGAGCGGCGGCCCTTCCAGGTCCGATTCGGCGAAGGCCGGCGCATATCCGCCGGCCAGCAGCAGCTCATTCTGAGCGCGCAGGGGTACGCCGAGCCGCTCCGCCAACCGCAGGATCATCTCCCGCGTCGGACGAGCCCGGCCGGTCTCGAGAAACGACAGGTGGCGGGTCGAGACGCCGGCCTCGCCCGACAGTTCGAGCTGGCTCATCCGGCGCGTGGTCCGCCAGCGTCGCAGCAGCTGTCCGACGTCGCTCACGCTCGAAAGTCTAGGCCTCGCGGGAAACGCCGTCGTTACCTCCAAGGTAATCGACGGCATTACCTCTTCGAGCGATCGTGGGTCCACCGACAACGGAAGGACAGAACGATGAGTGGCTTCGACAACGTGGTTTCGCACTACCTGCGGGTCTGGAACATCGTCGACGAGGCGGAGCGGCGGAAGGCGATCGACGAGGTGTTCGCCGAGAACGTGCGCTACGTCGACCCGCTGGCCGACGTCGAGGGCCGGGACGCGCTGAACGCCCTGATCGGGGCGGTGCACCAGCAGTTCCCGGGCCTGGTCTTCACCGCCGGTGGCCCGGCCGACGGGCACCACGACCAGGGACCCTTCACCTGGCATCTGGGGCCGGCGGATCCGGACGGCGGCGAGCCGCTGGTGGTCGGCTTCGACGTGGCGGAGTTGGACGCCGCGGGCCGGATCCGCCGGGTGGTGGGCTTCCTCGACAGGGTCCCGGCGTGATTGTGGACGGCGGCCGAAGATTGTCGGGCCGGTCTGCTTAGCTCCAGGGCGCTTTGTGGAGCACGGTAGCGAAACGCTCGGCTGGGGTGCCCCGGCCGGGCGTTTTGCGGGTCGGGCGCTTCCCGGTTCGGATATTGACGCCGACCATCCGCGGCTGCCCGATACCCCAGTTCTTGATCCAGTGCCGCAAGGTGGGCCTCGCGCTGCCGAACCAGCCGCCGACCGTCGTTGATCGACCGATCCCTGACCTCTAAATCCATCGCAAACTCCCCTATCCAGGGCGTTGAAAGGTTCCTCGAACCTGAAAGAAAAGGGGCGGCGGGGTGGCGGCAGGCGGGGCGAGAACGGGCGGGGTGGCGGCGCACAGGGTGGGTAGCGACCAGGCAGACGCGGGCCGGGCGGCTGGCGGCCCGGCAGGCGCAAGCGGGGCGGGCGCAAGCGGGGCGGGCGCAAGCGGGGCGGGCGCAAGCGGGGCGGGCGTGGTGGACCGGCGGGCGCAGGCAGGGCGGCGTGGTGGACCGGCGTGGCGGCCCGGCGGGCGCAGGCGGGGCGGGCGTGGTTGGACTGGCGTGCGGTACTGGCGGCTCGGCGGGCGAGGGTCGGGCGGCCGCAGGCGGGCGTGGTTGGACTGGCGTGGCGGGCGCAGGCGGCTTGGCGGGCGCGGGTCGGGCGGGCGTGGCGGGTGCTGGCGGCTCGGCGGGCGCGGGCGGGGCGGGTGCAGGCGGCTTGGCGGGCGCGGGGGCTCGGCGTGGGCGCCTGGTGGGAGCTTCAGCGGCGGCGGACTGCCTCTTCGACCAGGTCGAGGACGCGGCTGAGGTCGCCGGGTGGGCGGCCGGTGGCCAGGTGCAGCACCAGGCCGTCGTAGGCCAGTTCGAGGAACTGGGTCAGGACCTCGACCGGGACGTCGTCGCGGAGGACGCCGGCGTCGCGCTGGCGGAGGAGGCGGTCGCGGGTGGCGTCGGCGATGGCGGCGGAGCGCTCGGACCAGCGTTTGGCGAAGGCCGGGTCGGTGCGCAGGCGGCGGGAGACTTCGAGCTGGGTGCCGAGCCAGCCGGCGGTGTCGCCGTCGCTGCCTCCGGCCCGGTCGAGGAGGTCGCGCATGACCTGGACGAGGCCGTTGCGGGCGACCGTTTCGACCATGGCGGCGGCGTCGTCCTCGGCCACGGCGAGGAAGAGCGACTCCTTGTCGCGAAAATGGTGGAAAATCGCGCCGCGGGAGAGGCCGGTGGCGTCCTCGAGGCGGCGGACGGTGGCACCCTCGTAGCCGAACCGCGCGAAACAGTCGCGCGCCGCGGCGAGGATCTCGTGGCGACGCGCGTCCAGCTGGTCCTGGCTTACCCTGGGCACGCCTTGGATGGTGTCACGCGGGGGCTTTGAGTTGCAATCCGTACGTACGTCTTGTCAAACCTCGGGGACAACTCGGCCGGATGGCGCGAAATCCGTCATTCAAGTCAAGATTTGTTAATAGGGCTGGACTATCGGCTCCGGGCAAGCTCACGTAAAGTGCCCGCGTGCCCCTCGTCCTGATGGCCCTCGACGACACCCTGCTCGACCGCAGTGGTGCGTTCATGCTGTGGGCGAAGGACTTTCTGGACGAGATCGGAGCACCACCCGAAGATCTCGAATGGTTACTCTCGGTCGATGCTGATGGCCTCACTCCCCGGTGGGATCTGGCCGATCTGATCCGTGACCGCTATGAGTTGGCCATCCCCTCGATCGACATCGTGGAGGAGCTGCGCGGCGGCCCGCTCGGCTACGAGCGGCTCGACCCGCTGGTCGGCTGTGCACTCAAGATCGCTGGGGATGCGGGCTTCGTCCCGGTGGTGGTCACCAACGGGCCGTCCGAGATCCAGGAGGGCCGCATCCGGCGTACGGGGCTCGACCAGTTCGTCGCCGACTGGGTGATTTCCGAGGAGGCCGGGGTGAGCAAACCCAACCCGCGCATCTTCGCCATGGCCGCCCAGCGGGTGCGCATGCGGCTCGGCGGGGCGTGGGTGGTCGGCGACAGCCCGGAGGCCGACATCGGCGGGGCGGCCGCGATGGGGCTGCCCAGCGTCTGGCTGCACCGCGGCCGGGAGTGGATGGACGACCGGTTCGCCCCGACGCGGGTGGTCGGCAACGTGATCCAGGGCCTGTCCGCGATCATGGCCGCGCCCCGGTAAGAGCAAAGGCCCCCGGCAAGGCGCCCCAGCAAAAGGCTGCCTGGGAACCGGGAAAGGGCTCCCCGATAAATAGGTTGCGGGCCCCCTGAGGGCCCGGCAGAGTGAGCGCGTCCGACGAGAGAAGGAGGTGTGGAACATGGCCGTCTTTGTCCTGACGCATGCCCGTTTCCCCATTCCTGATCTCTCCGAGGAGAACCTCCAGTGCGCGAGCACGAGACCATGCGCCGTGGGCGCCGCAAGTTCGACGACGACGATTCCACTTTTCTGAAGCGCGGCCGGCTCGAGCCGCGCCTGCACGAAGATCCCGACCTGCCCGACACCGGCGACCGCTGGTCGACCTGGGACGGCGCGATGCACGGGCCGGAGCCGCGGCCCGACTGGGTCCGCACCGAGCACCGTGCGGTCGACACCGAGCTCGGGATGATCAAGACCGGCAAGGAAGCCGACGTCTATCTGGTGCGCCGGGCCGTGCCGGACACCGGCCGGAGCAGCATGCTGGCGGCCAAGCGCTATCGGGACGGCCAGCACCGGCTCTTCCACCGCGACGCGGGCTATCTGGAAGGCCGGCGGGTGCGGCGGTCGCGCGAAAATCGCGCGATGACGAACCGTACGGCGTTCGGCAAGGAGATGATCGCCGGACAGTGGGCGACGGCCGAGTTCGGCGCGTTGTCGCGGCTCTGGGAGATCGGGCAGGAGAGCGGCCTGGTCCGCGTGCCTTATCCGGTGCAGCTGGACGGCACCGAGGTGCTGCTGGAGTTCATCGGCGACTGGGAGACCGGCGAGGCGGCGCCCCGGCTGGCCCAGGTGCGGTCCGATCCGGACGGGTTACGCGACCTGTGGGCGCAGATGACCGACGCGCTGTCGGTCATGGCCCGGGCCCAGGTGGCGCACGGCGACCTGTCGCCCTACAACACGCTGGTGCACGAGGGCCGTCTCGTGCTCATCGACCTGCCACAGATCGTCGATGTGATCGCCAACCCGCAGGGCGCCGATTTCATCGCCCGCGACGTCAAGAACGTCGCGGGCTGGTTCGCCGCGCGGGGACTCGACGTCGATCCGGAGGCGCTGCTGGAACGCCTCCTCTATGAGGCGGGGCTGCGATGAGGCGTACGCGGTCCGGTCCGCGGCCGCCTCGCCCGAGGTGGCCGCGGCCGGAGCCACGTCACTGCAGGTATCCCTCGACCTCGCCGACGCTGTGAGCCTGCTCGGCGTTCGGGTCGTTGCCCACCTCGCGGGCGGCCCGGCGCCGGCGCAGCAGGTCCCAGCACTGGTCGAGGTCTTCCTCGAGCGCCTTGAGCCGGGCGTGCTCCTCGCTCGAGGAGATTTCGCCCTGGCCCAACTGCTGACGCAGCTTGTGCTCCTCGTCGACCAGACTGTGGATCCGGCCGAGCACGGTGTTGTCATCCATGTCCTGAAGCCTATTCACCAGGGGAAGTGGATGTGGTCAGCGGGTGCGGTCGAAAGCCGAATCACGCAGAGTGATCTCCGGTTTGCGCACATCGGAGGTTAGAAGTACGCATGTCCGCTGATGTCTACGAGGTTGTTGAAATGGCAAGCTATCGGCACAGGCCAAACACCGGCTCGGGGGCCCGCCGCCACGGGCCCGCCGGTGATGACGACCGGGACGCCGGGGGGCGACGTTCCGGTGGACCGCCGGCGAGTGGGCGCTCGTCGGCGGCGGCACGAGGTGTCACCGG
>NZ_JBFBAD010000233.1:0-8898 GCF_040682075.1 Actinoplanes sp. NPDC051411
GTCGGCGGGGGGGCCCCCACCGGGTCCGGGCGCGCCCCGGCCCCCACCCCGCCCCCCACCCCGCCCCCGCCCCCCCCCCCAACCCGGGCGCCCCGGGCCGCCCCCGCGACCGCGGGCGGCGCCAGCCCGGCGGCGACGGCGGATGTGGCGAGCGCGGTACGCAACAGGGTTCGTCGGTTGACGATCATCGGATCTCTCCTCCATGGCCGGATCTCGCTCTCAGGCTCGCCGCTGCGGGCGGCCCTGGCGATAGCCGCGGGACGACCGGGCGGGAGTTCCCGGCCGTCCCCGGCGGAGAGTCCCACAGGGACCGGGAGAGTCAGTCGCCGGACAACTCCCTGGTGATCGCGGCGAACGGCTCGGCGAACGCCGCGTTGACCGTCACATAGGACACTCCCCACTTCTCTCGCCAGCGGCGCAACCGGTCGGCGCCCGCGGCCGGGCCGCCGGGCAGCACGGTGACCGCACCCGAGGCGGCCAGCTCGGCGGTGGACACGCCGATGAACTTCTCCACCCACGGCGCCGGCTGGTCGCCGACCGAGATCAGATTGATGTTCAATTCGATTTCACCGACCCGTTCCCCGGCCAGCTCCCGGAACCGGTCGATGGCCTCGCCGGCCTGCTCCTCAGTGGTGGTCGGCGCCCAGGTGAGGGTCACGATGTCGGCCTCGCGGGCGGCCAGCGCCGACATCTTCGGGCCGCTGCCGGAGGCGAGCAGCAGACGCGGACGGTCGTCCATCTGCTTGATCTCGGCGATCGTCTCGGCCAGGTCACTCAGGCGTTGACCGGCGGTGCCGAACGTCCGGCCGAGCTCCGCCGCCTTGCGCTGGTTGTCCGGCCGGCCCAGGCCGAGACCCAGCTCGAACCGGCCGCCGGAGAGCGTCTGCAGGGTTCGCGCCTGCCAGATCAGCGAGCCCCGGGCGCGCAGCGGCTCGGCGAGCACGAACGTTCCGAAGCGGAGTCTCGTCGTGGCGGAGGCGACGATGCCGAGAGCGGTGAGCGGGTCGAGGTCGCCGAGCGGATCCGGGGTCACGACGGTGTCCAGGCCCAGCTCCTCGGCACGCCGGGCGAGGCCGGTGAAGCTCGGGATGTCCCGGGCCTGCCCCGCGACGAGTCCGAAGCGGAACGCGCGATCAGTCATGATGTGTCTCCTCAACGTATCGGTCGGCCACGTGCATCATGGCGCGCGGGCGGCAGCAGCGGCACGCCCCGTGGACTTCCCGGGTCCAAGTTCCCTCCTCGGGTGGGACGGCAGCCTCACGACGCGAGGAAGCGGTTCCGCGAACGTTGGCTCCGGGTTGGACGTCCAATGAAGGGGGTGCCCGTGCAGGACGGCAGCGAACTGGTCCGGTACGTCGTCGAGAACATCGTCAACACGGGGCAGTTGGTCTCGGTGCCCGAGTACCTCACGCCCGACTACAGCCTGCACAAGACCGGCCTGTCGGTACCGGCCGGTCCGGAGGCGTTCAAGATGGCCGTACGCCAATGGCGCTCGGCCTTTCCCGACTACCACCTCACCGTCGAGGCGACGATCGCCGAGGGCGACCTGGTCGCCTGCCGCTATATCGCCACCGGCACGCACCGCGGCTCGCTGATGGGCATGCCGGCGAGCGGCCGCGGCTTCGCCGTACACGGCACCGACGTGCACCGGCTGGTTGACGGGCGGATCGCCGAGTCCTGGCTCGCGGACGACATCGCGCGGCTGCTTCACGACCTCGGCCTCCTGCGGCCGGTCGCCTCCGGCAGCTGGACCTGAAAGGCAGTCCATGACACGCGCTCTGATGCTCTTCGCCACCGACGGCGTGCTGCTTACCGCGGACGGGACGGAACGCACGCCCGACGCCGCCGAGGTTCTCGCCGCGCTGCGGCACGGCGGCGACACCGTGCTCGCGCTCGTCACTCCCGAGCCCGAGGCCCGGGCCCGGGCCCGGGTCACCACCGCCGGACTCGACCGCTACCTCGATTTCAGCGTCGGAGCGTACGGCTCCGACACCGCCGACCCGGCCCAGTTGGTCGGCCTCGCGCGCCGGCGGGCGACCGAGACCTACGGCCCCCTCGCGACCCTGGTGGTCGTCGCCGGCGCGGACCAGACCGCCTGGGCCCGCGCCGAGACCGATGTCGTGGTGGCCGCACTCCATGTGGCCGAAGCGCCGGGCGCGACCCTCGACGGGCTGCATTCGGCCGGGGCCGACCACCTCGTGACCGACCTGCGCGAGGCGATCGCGCTCGGCCTCGCGTACGCCGGCTGACCGGCGCGGCAATCCCCGTAATCCTTCGCGGCAGAACAGGAGTTGGGCTAGATGACACTGCACTCGACGGCTCTCGTGGTCACCGGCACGGTCTACAGCTGGGGTGACAACGCGTTCAAGCAACAGTGCGACGGCACGACGAACCCGCGCCTGACGCCGACCCCGATCGGCGGCCTGGACGATGTCGTCTCGGTCGTCGGGGGCGGCGGGCACGGTGTCGTCCTGCGCACCGACGGCTCGGTGTGGGCCTGGGGCCGCAACGACCACGGCCAGGTGGGCGACGGCACCAACGAGAACCGGGACACACCGCTTCGGATCGACGGCCTCGACGACGTGGCCACCCTGTCCGGCGGAGGCGGGCACACACTCGCCCTGGCCAAGGACGGGACGGTGTGGGCCTGGGGGCACAACGGCCGCGGCGACCTGGGTGACGGGACGACCGAGAACCGTTCCCGGCCGATCAAGGTCAAGGGTCTGAACGATGTGGCCGCGGTGGCGTGGGGCGGCGGGCACAGCGTCGCGCTGCGCACCGACGGCTCGGTATGGACCTGGGGCCACAACCTGTTCGGCGGGCTGGGCGACGGCACCACCCAGACCCGTCTCGAGCCGGTCCGGGTCGACCTGGCCGACGTGGTCGAGGTGTGCGGCGGTGGCGGGCACACCCTGGCCCGTACGGCCGACGGGACGCTCTGGGCCTGGGGCCGCAACGACCGCGGTCAGGTCGGTGACGGCTCGAACGAGACCCGGGTCTCGCCCGTACGGGTCAAGGGCCTGGACGGTGTCGAGCTGCGGACGTTCATCGGCGGCTACTTCCATAGCCTGGCCCTGGCCCAGGACGGCACGGTCTGGTCCTGGGGAAACAACGACAGCGGCCAGCTGGGCGACGGCACCGGTGACAATCGGAACGTGCCGCGCCAGGTCGAAGGCCTGACCGACGTGTCGGCGATCGCCGGTGGCGGCGGGCGGAACGAGTTCGGACCGGGCGGCCACACCATTGCATTGCTCACCGACGGGACCCTGAAGGCCTGGGGCCTCAACGACGCCGGCCAGCTCGGCGACGGCACGACCGACAACCGCTCCCGTCCGGTGGAGGTCCGCGGGATCAGCGGGGTGCGGCACGTCGTGGCCGGCGGCGGATACAGCATGGCGCTGGCTTGATGCCACTACCGGTACGGGCCGGCTGCCGGCTCGGCCGCCGGCACGTACCCGTGTGTGGTGAAAGGACGAGGGGTGAGCGAGCGACTCGCACGCGTCTGCATCGTCGGTGCCGGTCCGCGCGGCCTGGCGGTGCTCGAACGGATCTGCGCCAACGCCGGTGACCGGCAGGTCGAGCTGCATGTGGTCGATCCGTACCCACCCGGGGCGGGCAAGGTGTGGCGCACCGACCAAGACCGGGAACTGCTGATGAACACCGTCGCCTCCCAGGTCACGATGTTCACCGACGAGACGGTGGAGATGGACGGCCCGGTTCTGCCCGGGCCGAGCCTGTTCGACTGGGGCCGCCGGCACGTGCTGCCCGATCCGTCCGGATGGGCCGACTGGGTCCGGCGGGAGGCCGGCTCGTTGGGACCGGACTCCTATCCGACCCGCGCGTTCTACGGCTGCTACCTGCGGTGGGTGTTCGACACGGTGGTCCGCAACGCCCCCGGTGGGGTGCGGACCTTCACGTATGCCCGGCAGGTCGTCGACGTGGCCGACCACGGCTCTGACCACCGTCAGCGGGTGCTGCTCAGCGACGGCCACGTCATCGAGGGCGTGGACGCGGTCGTCTTCGCGCAGGGCCACGTCCCGTCGGCGGCCACCAGTGAGGAGGCTGCCCTGCATCGCTTCTCCCGGGCCCGGGGCCTGCGTTATCTGCCGCCGGCCAACCCGGCCGACGCGGAAATGTCCTTCGTCCGGCCGGGCGAGCCGGTGTTCCTGCGCGGCCTCGGCCTCTGCTTCTTCGACTACCTCGGGCTGCTCTCGGCCCGGCGGGGCGGGCGTTTCGAGCGGCGCGACGGCGAGTTGCACTATCTGCCGTCCGGGGCCGAGCCGCGGATCTACGCGGGTTCCCGGCGGGGCGTGCCCTACCATGCCCGGGGCGAGAACGAGAAGGGCGCCTTCGGGCGGCACGAACCCCGGCTGCTGACGCCGGCCACGATCGCCCGGCTCAACGCGTACGGCGCGAGCAACGGCGGCCTGGACTTCCGACGGGACGTCTGGCCACTGCTCGCCCGCGAGGTGGAGCTGGTCTACTACCGCACGCTGCTGGGCCGCCGGGCCGCCGAGGGTGACGTCGCCGCTTTCGCCGCGGCGTTTCTCGCGCTGGAGACGACCGCCGGCGCTCAGCGGGTGCTGCTGCGCCGCTGGGGGTTCGCCGACCGGGAGCATTGGGACTGGGCGAGGATATTGAACCCGGCCGGCGGACAGGTTTTCGCCGGGCCGGGCGAGTTCCGCTCCTGGCTCGCCGGCTACCTGAAGCGGGACATCGCGCAGGCCCGCCTGGGCAACCTGAGCAGTCCGGTCAAGGCGGCCGTCGACGTGCTCCGCGATCTCCGCAACGAGGTGCGGCTGCTGGTCGACCACGGTGGTCTGACCGGCCGCTCACACCGGGAGGATCTGGACGGCTGGTTCACCCCGGCGAACGCCTTCCTGTCCATCGGGCCGCCGCTGCGCCGTGTCGAAGAGGCCCTGGCCCTGATCCGGGCCGGGATCCTCGACATCGTCGGACCCTGCGTACGGGTGGAGCACGGCCGCGGGCGACGCGGCTTCGAGGTCATGTCGCCGGCCGTCCGCCGCTCCCGGATAACGGTCAACGCGCTGATCGAGGCCCGCCTCGGGGAGCCGGACGTCCGCCGCGCCGCCGACCCGCTGCTGCGGCGGATGTTCGCGGCGGCGCAGGCCCGGCCGTACGTGATCGCCGACGGGCAGCCGGGCCGCTACGAGACGCCGGGCCTGGCGGTCACCCGGCGTCCGTACCGGATCATCGACGGGTCCGGAGCCGCGCACCCGCGCCGATTCGCGTTCGGCGTGCCCACGGAGTCGGTCCACTGGGCCACCGCGGCCGGCGTCCGCCCAGGCAGCAACTCGGTCACGCTCGGCGATGCCGACGCGATCGCCCGGCTGATCGTCGGCGACCACCGGGACGAGGCGCCGGTCGGTGCCGCCGTCGGCGCGACGGAAGGATCACTGCGGTGACGTACGACGACGCGGACCTGGGACTGCTGGCGCCGGTCTGGGCGGGCACCCCGGTCCAGGCCCTCACCTCCGATCGGGCCTGGCTCCAGGCCATGCTCGACGCCGAGGTGGCGTTGGTGAGCTCGCAGGCCGAGCTCGGCTCGGTGCCCGCCGGGGCGGTCCAGGTGATCGCCGCGGCGGCGGTGGCCGACCGGTTCGACATCGCCGCCCTCGCGGTGGCCGCCCGGGGCGCGGCCAACCCGGTCGTCACGCTGGTGCAGCGGTTCACCGCGCTGGTGGCGGCGGCCGAACCGGCCGCCGCGGACTACGTGCACCGTGGCTCCACCAGCCAGGACGTCCTGGACACCGGCACCATGCTGATCGCCGCCCGGTGCCTCGAGGAGACCGAGCGGGCGATGCGCCGGGTCGCGGCGGCAGCGGCCCGGCTGGCCGCGGAGCACCGCGACACCCCGATGCCCGGGCGCACCCTCACCCAGCACGCCGTGCCGATCACCTTCGGCCTCAAGGCGGCGGGCTGGGCCCAGGCCGCCCGGCGGTCGGCGGATGGGTTGCGGCACCTGCGGGGGACACTCCCGGTGCAGCTCGGCGGCGCGGCCGGCACGCTGGCGGGCTATCTGGCCTACGCGTCATCCGAGGGCGACCCCGGAACGTACGCTGAAAGCCTGGTCCGGATCTTCGCACGGCGCACCGGTCTGGCCGTGCCGGTGCTTCCGTGGCACACCGACCGGACACCGATCGCCACCCTCGGCGCGGTCCTTGCCGTCGCCACCGGCGTGGTCGGGAAAATCGCGGTGGATGTCCGCTCGCTGGCGCGCACCGAGGTCGGTGAGGTGAGCGAGCCGGCGGCTGAGGGGCGCGGCACCTCGTCAGCGATGCCGCAGAAGCGCAACCCGGCACTATCCACCCTGGTCATCTCGGCCGCGCTCCAGACCGGCCCACTCGCCGGTGTGCTGGCCCAGGCGATGCTGGCCGAGGATGAGCGGCCGGCCGGCGCCTGGCACGCGGAATGGCAGCCGTTGCGGGAGCTGCTGCGGCTCACCGGGGGAGCGGTGGCGACCGCCGCCGAGCTGGTCGAGGGTCTGCGGCCGGACGTCGCGCGGATGCGGGCCAACCTCGCTCTGACCGGCGGTCTGATCTGCGCGGAGCGGGTGGCGGCCGAGCTGACCCCGCTGCTCGGCAAGGCGACGGCCAAGGCGCTGATGGGCCGGGTGAGCGCGGCCGCCGCGTCGGGCCGGAGCGTCCAGGACGAGCTGCTGGCCGCGCCCGAACTCGCCGGCCGGGTCGACGCCGCGACGCTGCGCGGCCTGTTCGAGCCCGGCGACTACCTGGGCGCGGCCTGCGCCCTGGTCGACCGGGCTCTGCAAGGGCTCGGCGACGAGGCTCCGGGTCAGCTCAGTGACAGCCAGAGCGCGACCGCGGTGGCGGCCAGATAGAGACCGGAAGCGACCGCGACCGCCTGGTACCGCCGCCGCTCGGACCAGCCCAGCAACCGGGCCACCTCGGCCACCAGCGGCAGCACCAGCACCGCGTGCAGCGTGACGCCGTGCACCGGTTTGAGGAAGCCGGCGGTCTCATAGGCCTGCTCGGGGTGGCTCTCCCGGACCAGGGTGGTGCCCTTGACGATCATGACGACCCCGGAGCCGAGCGCGAGGATCAGCAGGGCGAAGCCCACGCGCATGGCGAGCCGGAGATCACGTCCGCCACGGACCCGGCCCCGCAACGCCGGGACGGCGAGGGTGCTCAGTGTGATCACCAGAACCGCACCGCCGAAGGCGAGGCTCATCGCGATCCGCGAGTCGAACGACGTCTCGGTGTTGAAGTGTGACGGAACCCGGCGCCAGGCCTGGATGGTGATGCCGGCGACCTCCAGGACACAGTCAGCGGCGAAGATGCCGAGCACCCAGGCCCGCATCCGCGGACTCATGATCAGCTTGGAGGAGATCCATGCGATGGTGATCAGGGTGATGCCGAAGGAGAGCCCGAAGGTGGTCGGTTTGCGCCACGAAACGGGGCCCTCCCACGGCGAGTCGTCGACCAGGAAAACCACGAAGTGGACGACGCCGGACAGCATGAGAAAACCGCCGATTGCGTACGCGAGGGTCTCGACCCGCGGCCGTTCGCGCCGAACCAGGCCGCTGAGCGAAATGCGGTGCCGTGTCGTCGTCGTCATGATTTCCCCCGGAGGCTCGGAGCTCGTCAGCGCAGGGCCGGCGTCTTGCGGTACTCCCGAGTGAGCGCCATGACGGCGCTGACCAGGGCCGCCGCCTGACCCACCCACTGCAGGAAGACGCCGATCCACACGTCGAACTTCCCCGGGTCGCCGAGCCGGCCCCAGACCGAGCCCTCGATCAGGCCACCCACGGTGACGAACAGGGCCGCGAGCAGGCCGATGAACAGCAACCAACGGTAGCGCGGAAAGGCGAGTACGAGGACTCCAGCCACGCCCAGAATGATGGGACCCGGCGGGATCTTGGGGAAGCCGGGCACGCCGACCAGGTACTGGATCAGAATGCCGAGACCGGCCACGAGCAGGCTGATCCCGAGTGCTAGACGCGGCGTTGTCAGAGAGCCGTTGCTGGCCATGGCAGGGAGTCTCCTTCGGTGGTCGTTCAGGTTGCTCCAAGTCTGGTCGGTACCGGCTCTCATGGCGTCCGTATGGTGCGGCAACGCGTGTACGCGAATTTGCGTAGCACCGGTCCTCTCGCGCGTGGACTACAGGGGCGGCGGCGCGGCCTAGGTTGAGGACATGAGCATCGAACGAGAAGGCTCGAGCGAGTACGCGATCGAGGTCGCCGGCCTGACCAAGCGCTACGGCAAACACGTGGCCGTCAACGATGTGAACTTTGCCGTGCGCTGGGGCTCGATCACCGGCTTTCTCGGCCCGAACGGCGCCGGCAAGTCGACGACCATGCGGATGATGGTCGGTCTCACGCCGCCGACCGCCGGCAAGTCCACGGTGCTGGGTCTCGACTTCCGGCGGCTGCCCGAACCGGGGCGGCACGCCGGTGTGCTGCTGGACGCGTCGGCCCAGCACGCCGGCCGCACCGGGCGGGAGATCCTGCACCTGGGAGCGACCGTCATGGGCATTCCGGAGAAGCGGGTCGACGAGATCCTCGAGATGGTCGGTCTCACCGCGGAAGAAGCCGGTCGGCGCACCGGCGGCTACTCGCTCGGCATGCGCCAGCGGCTCGGCATCGGGCACGCACTGCTCGGTGACCCGCAGGTGCTCATCCTCGACGAGCCGGCTAACGGCCTCGACCCGGCAGGCATCCACTGGATGCGCGGCCTGCTGCGCAATTTCGCCGACCGCGGCGGCAGCGTGCTGCTCTCCTCGCACCTGCTTCACGAGGTCGAGGTGGTCGCCGACGAGCTGGTCGTGGTGGGCCGGGGCGCCGTCGTGGCGCAGGGCCGCAAGGACATGCCGGGCAGGCCCGCACGGGCGTGTCCGGCCGCTGTGAGGGTCGCGTCGAGG
>NZ_JBFBAD010000234.1:0-8688 GCF_040682075.1 Actinoplanes sp. NPDC051411
ATCGCCACCAGGTTCGACAAACTCGCCGTGCGCTACGAAGCCACCGTCACCATCGCCGCGATCAACGAGTGGCTATGACTTCGATACACGCCCTAGGCGGCAAGACCGGACAGTCGTTGCGCGGTGTCGCGCCGGTCGGCCTCCGACTCCTCGCCGGTGGCCAGTTCGAGGGCGTACGCCCGCATCAGCTCGTGGTACGCGAACCGGGCCGGGCTCGGTTCGAGCAGCATCCGCTGGCCGACGAGTTCGCGGCACAACCGGCCGGCCGCATGCGCCGGCAGCTGGGCCGCGGTGGCCGCCGCGGCGACCGGGAACTCGGCATCCGGGTGCAACGACAGGAGCCGGAAGACGCGCTGGGCCGCGGGCGGGATCACCTCGTACGACCAGGAGAACACCGCCCGCAGGTCGGTGCGGTCGTCGGTCGGGCAGAACCCTTCGAGGCTCGTACGGCGGGACCGCAGCTCGCCGGCGACCGAGTCGAGGCTGAACGTCGGGTTCTCGGTGATCCGGGCCGATACCACGGCCAGCGCGAGCGGCAGGCCGGCGCAGTGCCGGACGATCTCGGCGAGGGCGGCCGGTTCGGCGTTCGCCCGCACCGCGCCGATCCGGTTGGTCAGGTAGAGCCGCGACTCCCCGGGACCGAGCAGGCCGAGCCCGATCTGCCGGGCGCCCTGGGCGGCCAGCCCGTCGAGGGGCCGCCGGCTGGTGATCAGCACCATGCAGCCCGGCGAACCGGGCAGCAGGTCGGCGACGTGGGCCGTGGACCGGACGTTGTCGAGGATCACGAGCAGCCGCCGGTCCTGCAGGAGGGTGCGGTAGAGCCCGGCCCGGGCCGGGCAGCCGACCGGCATCTGTTCGTCGGTGACGCCGAGCGCGTTGAGCAGCTGGCGGAGGACCTCGGTGGCCGGAATCATCGTGCCCGGCTCGTCGAAGCCGCGGAGATTGAAGTAGAGCTGGCCGTCCGGGAACTGGTCCCGCCGCCGGTGGGCCCAGTGCAGGGCGAGCGCCGACTTGCCGACGCCGGGCATGCCGTCGATCGCGACGGCGACCATCGCCGTCCGGCCCTGGGCGGCGCGATCGAGCGCCGCGAGCTCGTCCGCGCGGCCGGTGAACGGCGGCAGGTCGGGCGGAAGCTGGGCCGGCCGGGGCGCGGTCCGCGGAGGCGGCGGCGGTGCGGCGGTCGCGATCGCCGCCGGGTTCCGCAGCGCCCGGTACGCGGCCACGAGCTCGGGTCCCGGCCCGACGTCGAGGTCGTCGCGCAGGTGGTCGCGGACGCGGCGGTATCGGGTGAGGGCCTCGGCGGTCCGTCCCGCGGCGGCCAGGCAGAGCAGCACCCGGCTCTGCAGCCCCTCGTCGAGCGGGTCCCGGTCGGCGGCCCGGCGCAGCTGGGGGAGCAGCACGGTCCACTGGCCGGTCCGCAGGGCGAGGTCGGCCGCCTCGAGCGCGACCCCGACGAGCTCGTTGTCGACCGACACGAACTCGGGGTTCAGGCGGGACACCGACTCGAGGCCCTTCGCCGACCAGTCGCGCCAGAGGGTCAGCGCCGCCGCGTACCGGCCGGCGGCGGCCGCCGGGTCGTGTGCCCGGGCGTCGGCGGCGTCGCGGGCCAGGGCGCGGAACCGGAGCAGATCCAGCGTCTCCTCGTCCGCGTTCAGCCGGTAGCCGTCACCGGCTCGCACCACCCACCGGCCGGGGGCGCGGTTGGCCAGTTCCGGCTGCAGCAGCCGGCGCAGCGCGCCGATGTGCCGGTGCACGACGTTGCGGGCGGTCGCCGGCGGGCAGCCGGGCCACAGCAGCTCGACCAGCTCGCCGGTCGAGACGGGTTCGCCGCATCGCACGAGCAGCAGGGCCAGAATGAGCTGAAGCTGGCGGGGGCCGGGGTCGGCCTCAAGGCCCGCCACCGACACCCGAAGCGGGCCGAGAATCCGGTACTCGACTGGCACCATCGATGCGTTGCCTCTCCCTTGGCTGGGATGTGCCACCCACAAGCTATCCGCATATCAGTGGGCGGCCAAACCTTCGCCTAGTTTAAGGGTGGCCTGTTGTGAGCAATAACTGGGTTGCGGTACCCCACTCGAGGGGGTGGGGGTAAGGAGACGGTCGCCATCGGTCACGAGGTGACAGATGCGATGGCGAGGGAGGTACGAGGTGGCGGCAGCGGCGTGGTCCTCGGCGACCCTCGGCTCAGCCGAGCAGGCCGTCCGCCGCCAGCCGGGTGCGGATCTTGCGCCGCGCGTCGAAGACCACCTTGTAGACGGCGTTGCGGTTCGCGCCGAGCTGCTCGGCGACCGACTCGGCCGTCCCGCCGTGGAGCACCAGCGCGACGAACGCCGATCGCTGATGCGCGGTCAGATCCTCGTCCAGGCTCCGGCGTACGGCGTCGGCCAGCGCCCGCCACTCGGCGGTCCGCTCCGGGTCGTCGGCCGGCGGGCTCAGCGCCGTCGGCTCGTCGGTGTCCAGCTGCACGGTCGCCCGGCGCCAGAAGTGCCGGCCGACCTTGTGGATCACGTCGAGCGCGACGAACCGGTGCGCCCAGGTCGTGAACTGACTCTCGCCGCGGAACTCGTCGAGCTTCCGCATGATCGTCATCATCGCGTCGGCCGCCGCGTGATGCGCGAGGTCGTCCAGTTCGGGTCCACAGATCCCCCTCGCGGCGCCGCGCCCCCGCGCCTCGATGCGCGCAACCCGGAGGAGGTCGGCGTACAGCCGTGCGTTCGTACTCTCTCGTTCCCGTCCCTCGGCTCGCAGGCCGGCGAGCCACTGCCGGGTCTCCGGATCAAAGGCCGGACGCGTCGGTTCTGTCATCGCAGCCGACGGTAGGAAGCAGCTCTGATGTATTCGTGATGCAAGAGTGCCGCCCCGATGATCCGGACCGTCCTCCGGCGTACCCGGTGATTCCGGCCTGCTCGGTAGAGTCATGGTCATGACCGGAGACCGCCAGCCGCAGCTCACCGCGCGGGGCCGGGCGACCCGTGAGCGGATCGTGCGGGCGGCCGCCGAGCTGATGTTCACCCAGGGCGTGACCCGGACCAGCATCGAGGACGTGCGGGTCAAGGCCGAGGTCAGCGGTTCCCAGATGTCGCACTACTTCGCCGATCGGGCGTGCCTGGTGCGCGCGGTCATCGCGTGGCAGGCCGACGCGGTGGTGCGCTACCACACGTCGACGCCGCTCGGCGGTCTCGACAGCTTCGAGTCGCTGCGGCTGTGGGCCGAGACCCAGGTGAAGTTGCAGTCCGACCGGGCCTTTCAGGGCGGCTTCGGGTACGGCGCGCTGGCCGGCCAGCTGGCCGATGCGGACGAGGAGACCCGGGCCCACCTGGCGGCCGGGTTCGAGCGGTGGCTCACGGTGATCGAGGCCGGGCTGCGGGCCATGCGGATCCGGGGTGAGCTGCGGCCCGAGGCCGACCCGCGCACGCTGGCGCTCGGCCTGGTCGCGGCGTTCCAGGGCGGGGTGCTGCTGGCCCAGATCTCGCGCGATCCGCAACCGCTGGCCTCGGCACTCGAGGCCGCGGTCAACCACGTCGAATCGTTCGCGGCCCATCGCTGATCCGGGCGGCGCCAGGTAAGGGCCGGCGGTCGCGGCGGCACCAGGGGATGCACCTTTCTCGCATCCTTGGGAGTCGACGTGACGGTTCTGCGACCCACCCCGATCGAAACACGGCCGTACCCGGTGCGACCCCGGGTACGCGGCTCGGCGCTGGCCCGTCTTCTGCGGACGACCGACGCCAAGCAGATCGGGATCATGTACCTGGTCACGGCCCTCGGGTTCTACCTGGTCGGCGGGGTGCTCGCGCTGGTGATGCGGGCCGAGCTGGCCCGGCCGGGCATGCAGTTCCTCTCACCCGAGCAGTACAACCAGCTGTTCACGATGCACGGCACGATCATGTTGCTGTTCTTCGCGACGCCGATCGTGTTCGCCTTCGCCAACTTCGTGGTGCCGATCCAGATCGGCGCGCCCGACGTGTCGTTCCCGCGGCTCAACGCGTTCGCGTACTGGATGTATCTGTTCGGGGGTCTGATCGCGGTCGGGGGGTTCGCGACGCCCGGGGGAGCGGCCGACTTCGGCTGGTTCGCCTACACGCCGCTGAGCGACTCGCTGCACTCACCGGGCGCCGGCGGCAACCTGTGGGTGGTCGGGCTGGCCCTGTCCGGGGTGGGGACGATCCTCGGGGCGGTCAACATGATCACGACGATCCTGACGCTGCGGGCCCCCGGCATGACCATGTTCCGCATGCCGATCATGACCTGGAACATTCTGGTCACCAGCCTCCTGGTGATCCTGGTCTTCCCGTTCTTCGCGGCCGCGCTGTTCGCCCTGGCCGCCGACCGCATCCTCGGCGCCCACGTGTTCGACGTGTCGACCGGCGGACCGCTGCTGTGGGAGCACCTGTTCTGGTTCTTCGGCCATCCCGAGGTCTACATCGTCGCCCTGCCGTTCTTCGGGATCATCACCGAGGTCATCCCGGTGTTCAGCCGCAAGCCGGTCTTCGGCTACAAAGGACTGGTCACGGCCACCCTGCTGATCGCCGGACTGTCGATGAGCGTCTGGGCCCACCACCTGTTCGTCACCGGTCAGGTGCTGCTGCCGTTCTTCAGCTTCCTGAGCTTCCTGATCGCGGTGCCGACGGGCATGAAGTTCTTCGTCTGGATCGGCACGATGTGGCGCGGCCAGATCAGCTTCGAGACACCGATGATGTTCGCGATCGGGTTCCTCGTCACGTTCCTGCTCGGCGGCCTCACCGGGGTGCTGCTGGCCTCACCGCCGATCGACTTCCACGTCTCGGACACCTACTTCGTGATCGCCCACTTCCACTACGTACTGTTCGGAACCATCGTGTTCGCGGTGTTCGCCGGCATCTATTTCTGGTTCCCGAAGATGTTCGGGCGGATGCTCGACGACCGGCTCGGCAAGGTCCACTTCTGGCTGACCTTCATCGGCTTCCACTCGACGTTCCTGGTCATGCACTGGCTGGGCGCGCAGGGCATGCCCCGCCGCTACGCCGACTACCTGCCCGGTGACGGCTTCACGTTCCTCAACACGTTCTCGACCATCGGCTCGTTCGTGCTCGGCCTGTCGACGCTGCCGTTCCTCTACAACGTCTGGAAGTCCTACCGCGCCGGCGAGCCGGTCACCGTCGACGACCCGTGGGGCCACGGCAACTCGCTCGAGTGGGCCACCTCGTGCCCGCCGCCGCTGCGCAACTTCGACCGCATGCCGCGCATCCGTTCGGAACGGCCGGCGTTCGACCTCAAGTTCCCCGAGCTCGCCGTCGACACCTCGGCCAAGACGGCGCTGACGCCGAGCCCGATCACCGCGTCTGAGCGCGCGCCGCCTCCAGCAGGCGGAGACGGGCCTCGGGCCCCGGCGGCGGGGACCGGGGCGGCGGGGTCAGACCAGCTCGTCCTCGAGCTCGAGCAGGATGCTCGCCTTCGGCCGGGCGCCCAGCACCGTCTTGACCAGCTTGCCCTCCTTGAACAAGCCGAGCAGCGGGATCGACAGGATCTTGTACTGCTCGGTGGTGACCGGGTTCTCGTCGATGTTGAGCTTGGCGATCAGCAGCTGGCCCTCCTGCTCCTGGGCGATGTCGTCGAGGATCGGGGCGATCAGGCGGCAGGGCCCGCACCACTCGGCCCAGAAGTCGACCAGGACCGGCCGGTCGGCGCCGAGCACGAGGTCGGCGAAGGTGTCGTCGGTGACCTTGACGGTGTGTTCGTTCATGACGTGCTCCCAGGGGTGACGAGGTCGCGGGCGGCCGCGGCGATGCTGTCGGCGTCGATGCCGGCCGCGCGCAGCAGTTCGGCCGGGGTGCCGGAGCCGGGAAGCTCCCGGACGGCGAGATGGGCCAGGTGGAGAGGAGGCGTACGGGAAGAAAGCAGTGCGGCGGCGACCGCCGCGCCGAGGCCGCCCTCCGCGTGGTGGTCCTCGGCCACGACCAGCCGGCCGTGGGTGACCTCGACCGCCGCGACGAGGGTCGCCGTGTCGACCGGCTTGACCGAGTAGAGGTCGATCACCCGGGCCGGGATACCGTCGGCGGCCAGCCGGTCGGCCGCGGCCAGGCAGGCGTGCAGGGTGACGCCGGCACCGATCAGGGTTACGGCGTCGGTCTCGCCCGACCGCAGCACCTTGGAACCGCCGATCGGGAACCGCTCGGCCGCCGGGTAGAGCGTCGGATAGGAACCGCGGGTGGTCCGCATGTAGCTGATGCCGGGCTGCCCGGCCATCGCCGCCACCAGCGCGGCGGTGCTCGTGGCGTCGCTCGGGTAGAGCACCGTCGAACCGTTGATCGCGCGCATCATCGCGAGGTCCTCGAGCGCCATCTGGGACGGGCCGTCCGGGCCGATCTCGACCCCGGCGTGCGAACCGACCAGGCTCATGTGCACCCGGGAGATCGCCGACATCCGGATGAAGTCGTGGGCCCGGGTCAGGAACGCGGCGAAGGTCGACGCGAACGGCCGCCATCCCCGCACGGCCAGTCCGGCCGCCGAGGCCACCATCTGCTGCTCGGCGATGAACATCTCGAAGAACCGGCCCGGATAGGCCTCGGCGAACTCGTCGGCGTGCGTCGAGTTGCTCACCTCGCCGTCGAGCGCCACCACCCGCGGATCGGCCGCGCCCAGCCGCACCAGGGCGTCCCCGTAGGCCTTGCGGGTCGCCACGGCGTCGCCCACCGCGTATTCGGGCAGGTGCGGTTCCGCCGGCTGCGCCGGACGGAATTCCGCCGACTTCGGCGGGAGCGGACCCCGCACGCTCAGATTGCGTACGCCCCCCAGCTCCTCGATCGCACGGGCGGCCATGTCCGGTGGCAGCGGTTTGCCGTGCCAGCCGTTCTGGTCCTCGATCTCCTTGAAGCCCTTGCCCTTGATCGTGCGGGCGAGGATCACGGTCGGCCGCCGCCCGTCCGGGTCCTCGGCCTCGGCCAGCACCCGGTCGACCGCCTCGATGTCGTGCCCGTCGACGGTGAGCACGCGGGCGCCGAACGCCTCGGCCCGGCGGGCGTACGCGTCGAGGTCCCACTGCAGCTCGGTCGGGCCCCGCTGGCCGAACCGGTTGACGTCGACGATCGCGATCAGATTGTCCAGTTCGTAGTGCGAGGCCTTGTCGAGCGCCTCCCAGATCGAACCCTCGGCCATCTCGCTGTCGCCGCACAGCGCCCAGACCCGGTACGGCAACTGTTCGAGGTACTTGCCGGCGAGCGCGATGCCCACCCCGTACGGAAGTCCCTGCCCGAGCGATCCGGTGGCGACGTCGACCCACGGCAGCTCGGGGGTGGGGTGGCCCTGCAGGCGCTGACCGAAGCGGCGGTAACCGGTCATCAGCTCGTCGTCGCTGACCACGCCCACCGCTTTGTAGATCGAGTAGAGCAGCGGGGACGCGTGTCCCTTGGAGAAGATCAGGTGGTCGTTGCCGTCCTGGCGGGGCTGGTCCCAGTCGTAGCGCAGGTGGCGCGCCACCAGCACGGCGAGCACATCGGCGGCCGACATGCTCGAGGTCGGATGACCCGAGCCGGCGCTGGTGCTGGCCCGCACCGAGTCGACCCGCAACTGCTGTCCGAGTTCCGCCACGGTCGTCAGGTCCATACCGGGCACCTCCTCAAAGTCCTCATCATGCTCCAGTGCCGGGCCGCTGGGCAGGTCTTACCGTGACCGGCCGGTTCACACGCGCGGGCCGGTGCCCATGCCGTTCGGGTCGTCGACGACGTGGATGGCGGCCTCCTCGGCCGAGGCCGCGCCGTAGTCGATGCCGACGTCGTAGGCGACGGCCTCGGCCTCGAAGTCGGCGGTGAGCCCCTCGTCCTCGTCGACCAGGCGGCCGGCTCGGGGCTCGACGTCGTCGCCGCGCCGGATCAGCTCGTCCTCGTCGAGGTCCGGCTCGGGATCCGCGTACGGGTCGACGTCCGGTTCCTCCTCGGACAGCAGCTGGTCCAGCGACTCGCCGGCCCGCTGCTCGGCGATCGTGATGCCGTAGCGGTTGACCCCCGAGTAGCGGTCGGCCGCCTCGTAGCCGACGTCGAGCGGCTCACCGGCCGGGTTGTAGTCGAGCGTGTCGGAGGACTCCAGCACGCCGTCGTCCTCGGTCGCGTCCCATTCCTCGTCGCGCGCGTCGTTGAAGTCGGTCATTCAAGCTCCCAGTTCTCGGCCTTCTCGGTTTCTGGCAGGCGGCCCCTTCATTGGTGCCATCGGAGACCCCCGTCATTACCTGCGCGGGCCGGCCGTACGCGACGTGAGCGCAGACACACGGCGGATGCGTAAGAGCCGGCGCGTGTCCGGCACCAAAGTCGTGAAACCACGATCGGCATCGTCGCGAGCTGACCTCCAAGGCCGGGCGGAATTTCCCCGGAGAGATTTTCATTTTTATAGGTGGAAGCTCTGATCCGGAGCTCCGGGGAAGGAAAGCTCTGATGGCTCGTTCGACCGCCACCCGCCCGATCGTCCGCATGCGGAGTACGGGCGGCACCGGATACACCTACGTCACCCGCAAGAGCCGCCGTAACGACCCGGACCGGCTCGTGCTGCGAAAGTACGACCCCGTCCTGCGCCGGTACGCCGAGTTCCGCGAGGAGCGCTGACCCTCCGGCCGCCGCGGGGGGGGGGGGGGGCGGGGCGCCCCCCCACGCGGTGTCGGAGGACGCGGGTGAGGGTATCGGGAGAAATTCGGGGGCGGTGCGCGTGTTATAAATTATAGGGGGT
>NZ_JBFBAD010000235.1:0-8458 GCF_040682075.1 Actinoplanes sp. NPDC051411
GTCGTTAAGCCATCTACCGGAGACCTCGCTATTTATCGATCAACGCCACGCCGTGAACATCAACCGGCACCGCCGACTTCGATACACGCCCTAGGTCGGCGGCTCGGCGCCCTCCGCGCCGGGCGTGCAACACCCGGGCGGCACGCATGTTCGGTGAGCTGAGTGCCCATTACTGCATCAGCAGTTCGGACAGTTGGCTGCGGCAGTACGGCGTCCGGCGCGGTCCGCGCTCCCGGGCCATGCCCCGCGCCGCGCACGGCGAGTCGTCGCTCACCCCGGCCGAGGCGACGATCGCCGCGCTGGTCGTCGAGGGGGCATCAAACCTGCGGATCGCAGCCCAGCTGGTCATCTCCCGGCGCACGGTCGAGGCGCACGTCTCCCCGATCCTCGCCAAGCTTCAGGTCCGATCGCGCCACGACGTCGCCGCGGCCATCGCCGGCTGATAGGCCGTAGCCGTCGCCGGCTGACGGTCCGGCGACGCCCGACTGCAGGCGGACCATGGCCATGTCGAAGGCGGCCGCCATCGGGCGTACCTCGCAGAGCAGCGCCGAGAGCACGTAGCCGCCGACGATCGCCGTCACGACGAGCGACGTCAGCCCGTCGATGTCGGTGGCCGCGGGCAGGTCGCCGGCCGCCCGCATCCGGCGCAGTGCCCCGTCGACCTCCTTCATCCAGCCCCGGTAGTACCGCTCCCGCCAGCCGGGACCGAGCTGAGCCAGCGACCGCAGCGTGCCCTCGGGGTCGGCGTCCACCTGCTCGCCGCTCAGGAACCGCCCGAGCAGGTCGAGCACCATCGTGTTGAGCATTCTGAAGTCGTCCAGTGACGAGACCGCCCGCACCCGCTCCCGTAACTCCTCGATCAGGCTGATCGCCTGTACATGTCGATCGCTCATCCCGTCGAGTACCCCGTCCATGCCGCCAGCCTCGGTTGTCGTCACCGCAACCACATCCGTGAGCACACGTACGTTTTCGCGGCCGGCAACGTCGACCTGCCCGGCCGTACCACAGACTATATGGTCCAGAAAATGGATGCGTTCGAAGCCGTGAATGTTGGAATCGCCCATCAGATCGGACACTACGCGGATGCCGTGCGGTTGCCCACCGGCACCGACCAGGTGGTGACCTCGGGCACGCCCGGCCGGCGCGCCGACGGCACGGTCCCGGCCGACTTCGCCGAGGATGCCACGCAGGCCTGGCCGAACGTGGAACGATCGTTGAACAGCGCCGCAGGACATCATCCCGGTCCGTCAGTGACTGATCGATCCGGCCACGATCAGCGCGTACAGCGAGGTCCGCAGCAGGTTCCTCCGCCATGAGCCGTCTTCGATGATGGCCGTGATCCCGGCGCTGGGCCGGCCCGACTTCCGGGTCGAGATCGAGGTGTTCGCGGCCGTACCTCGCCGAACGGGGCGACCACCGGCGGGCTCAGGATTTGGACTTTGAAGACCAGTTCGGGAGGCTCCGGTGGGTGCGCCGCCTTCGGCGGCATCGTGCTGCTCGTCCGCCGGGTCGCGGGCTGGAGCGTGCGGCACGGCCGCCGAGGCGACACCGCGGGCGGCGTCCGGCTACCGGTAGCCTGGAACCTGTGGCAGAGCGCGAGAACGGGGCGACGCCGTCCGCACTGAGGACGACGCCGGTCAGGTCGGCGCCGCCCAAGCTCACGCCACGCGGTGCGGCGACCCGCGACCGCATCCTGCGTACCGCCGCCGACCTGATGTTCGCCAACGGCGTCGGGGTCACCCTCCTCGACGAGGTGCGGGTGGCCAGCGGGGTCAGCAAGTCGCAGCTCTACCACCACTTCCCTGACAAAGCGGCACTGGTCCACGCCGTCGTGACGAAGCAGGGCACCGAGTTGCTCGAGCGGCAGCGGCAGCTGCTGGCCCGGCTCAACTCGTTCTCCGGGCTGGAGCGGTGGCGCGACGCGACTCTGAAGCGCAACGCTCTGCGGGGCGGCGCGTACGGCTGCGAGATCGGCTCGCTGGCCAGCGAGCTGTCCGACACCGACGAGCAGGCGCGCCTCATGCTGACCGAGCACTTCCGCTCGTGGGAGGCGCTCCTGTCGGCCGGCCTGGCCCGGATGCGAGCCGCCGGGCTGCTGCGCCCGGAGGCCGATCCGGACGCCCTGGCCGTCGCCGTGATGGTCGCCGTGCAGGGCGGCTATCTGCTGGCGCAGACCGAGCGCAGTCCGGCCCCGATGGCGGTCGCGCTCGACATGGCGCTCAGCCATGTCCGTTCCTATGCCGCGGAGACGACCGAGCCGGCACCCCGCCGGTCCCGCAGATCCAGAAACTCGTCCAGCTAGGCCTGAAGCACGGGCCCGGCTGGCGCCACTCGCCGGCTTCGCCGCCATGGACGCGGCACCCGCGTACGCCCGCCGGGGTGATCCGGACCCGGCGCGGACCGGCCTGGGGCGAGCCGTCGAGATCTTCGAGACGCTCGGCGCCCGCTGGGGTGTCCGCTTCGCCGAGGCCCGCCTGCGCGAGCACGGCATCCGACGCCGGCCGGCCACAGCCGTCCCGACCCCGCGCGACTCGGCCATTCGACCCAGGTCTCGGCCCGGCGGCGGGATCGGCGGCGGCCGGGATCGTGCGGATGGTGGGCGTCGTGCTCGCCGGCGCCGGCGTCGTAGAGATGGTGCTCGGCCTGACCCGGAACGACTCCCCGGCCGCGCGGGACCCCGGCGGCGTCCCGCTGGCCGCGGTGGTGCTCGCGGTGTGCTCTATCACTGCGGACCCGACGCGTGGATGCCGTACGCCGGTCCTGGGCCGCTGACCCCGCAGGGCCAGTTGGAGCAGAACCGGGCTGAGGCGATCGATCCCTACGTCGGCCTACTGTTCCTCGGCGCGGTGGCCGCAGCCGGCCGGACACTGGGCTCGGTGTACCGATCCTGATTCGGCTGCGCCGTCGTCGCACGCGTCGAAGCCTCGATGTATGTCGAGCGCGGTGTGGTCGCCGGGACGTCGGTGAACCCCGTACTTGGCGGCAGCTTGGTCCGAACGGACGATGCCTTCGAATTTCTCTATCTATATAGAGTTCCTTGCATGGTTCGACCCCGGCGCCCCTCGGCGCAGACGACCTTGGTCCTCGACGCGCTGGTCGGCGACCCGGCCACCTGGCGGTACGGCTACGAACTCGGGCGGCAGGTCGGCCTCAAGGCCGGCTCGCTGTACCCGATCCTGATCCGGCTGTGCGACCACGGCCTGCTCGAGGCCGCCTGGGAACACGATCCGCAGCCCGGCCGGCCGGCGCGGCACCTGTACCGGCTGACCGGCAAGGGCGTCAACTGGGCCGCCGAGGTACCCGGCGACGTATCCGCCCGGCCGGCTCCGGGTCGCCCGGCTGCCCAGCCGCGACTGAGGGAGGCGTGATGACCACGGTTGAGAAGGATTGGCCGGCCCGGCTGCTGTACGCCGCCGTACGCGTCGTGCCCGCGGAACGCCGGGACTGGGGCCGGGCGATGCAGGCCGAGTTGGCGGCGATCGACCAGCCGGCGGACCGGTGGAGCTTCGCCTGGGGCTGTCTGCGCGCGTCGCACCTGCTGCGCGGCACTGTTCACCTGCTCATGGTGCTGGGCACCCTCGGCGCGCTGCTGGCCTGGATCGCCACCGCGGACTACCCGCCGCTGTTCTGGATCCTGTCCACGGTCGCATCGGTGCTGGCCGCGGTGTGCTGGCAGGGCCGGCGTACCGGCATGCTCGGCCCGACCGGCGACGGCGTGGCCGCGTGGCTGCTGCGCGGCAGCGGCTATGTGATCGCCGCCGGCATCGCCGTGGTCGCTCTCGCCCATGCCCACCCCGCAACTCTGCAGGCCGCCGACGACGGCTACGGTCTGCTCGCTATCGCCGCGGTCGCCGGCAGCTTCCTCATCGGACTCGCCGCGGTGAAGGCGGCCGCGACCAGACGGGCGCTGGTCACCGGAGCCGGCAGCGTGCTGGCCGCGACCACGGTGTGGCTTGTCGTGGTGCTGGTCGCCCCGCCGATCCCGGCCGCGCCGGGCTGGGCGCTCGTCGTCACCGCCGGAGCCGCCGTCGCCGCGGTCCTGACGAACGCCAGGAACGCCCAGGAAAGCCTGCTCGCGGGACTGCTCGCTATCGCCGGCACGATGGCGTTGATCTTCGGGACCGTGCTGCTACTCGCGCGATTCGGCCCGGACAGCCTCATCCCGGACATCACTCCGGGAGCCCTGCCAGGTCAGCACATCAGCGAGAGCCGGGTCGAGATCGTCGACCCGTACGTGTTGATAATGATTCTGAGCGCGGTGGCGGCGACCGCCCTGGGCCTCGCCGCCGTAGTCACCCGCCGGCCGACCGCGCTCGTTCAACGCGAGGCTGATCACGCGTCCTAGACCACGGGCGATCCCTCCTGCGGTAGCCGTGCCGGCTATGGAGATGATGTTGAGGCAGAAGAAGATGACTCGATGCAACTGAGCGCAGCGGAGGCCGGTCAATGGCAACCCGACGAGTTCGCAACACCGCGTTCGGCGCGGCCACGTTCAAGGCATTCGAGCAGTACACGCCGGCCGGGCAGCGACTGTTCGACGATCCGGTCGGGCCCCGGCTGCTGTCCGGATTCCCCGCCGCGATGGTCCGCCACCGGCTGTTGCGAACCGCATCCGCGGCCTTGATGAACCGGATAGCGCCCGGACTCATCGGCGCAATGGCCTGCCGGACCCGTGCGATCGACGACGCGGTCACCGACGCCCTCGCCGCCGGTAACCGTCAAATGGTCATCCTCGGCGCGGGCCTGGACACGCGTGCCCACCGCCTGCCGGTGCTACGCCAGGTCCCGGTGTGGGAACTCGACCTCGACCAGCTGCAGCGCTCGAAGGTGGCCGCCCTGTCCACCGCCACCGACGCTGCCGTACCCGCGGTGACCTACGTGCCGATCGATTTCGCCCACACACCGATCGCGGGCGCGCTTGCTGCGGCCGGGTTCGGGGCAGCCGTGCCCACGGTCGTGATCTGGGAGGGCGTCAGCCAGTACCTGAGCCGATCCGAGGCAGACGCCACGATAAGGTTCGTCGCCGGTCTGGCCTCCGGCAGCCGTCTGGTGTTCACCTACGTACCGCAGACGGTGATCGACGACCCGCGGCACGCCAGGACGGTCAGCCGGCTGCAATGGCATACCGGCTACGACCAAGCCGCCCTCGGCACCGTCCTGAGCAATCTCGGCCTGAACCTCGTCGAGGATCTCGGCGCCGACGACTACCGAGCCCGCTACCTCGAACCGCTGGGGCGCGAGATCGCCGTGTCCGACCTCGAGCGGATGGCCGTCGCCGACGTTCGCTGATTCCACCGCGATGAACCCCGCGCCGCAATGCCGTGCCGGCTGACGAAGTCCCGGGGTGCCCGGCGGAAAGCCTGGCCCCGCGAGCTGTCAGTGCTTGCTCAAATAGCGGACCATCCCCAAGACGTCGTCGGGGACGAGCCGGCCGATTGCGCCACTCGAGTAGACGCTCACGACCACTTTGCCGGCCGCGTCGAGCAGGAACCCGGTGGACTGCAGATAGCGCGGTTCCGGGTTGACGAACGCGCCGGTGAGGTCGGCGATCGCATCCGCGTCGGCGCCGTACCCGACCGGGAACGTCAGCTTGTTCTTGTCGATCATCTCCTTGGCCGCAGCCTCGTCGTCCACCGAGAGCGAGACGACCTTGATGCCGGCCTCCTCCAGCTGCGGCAGTGCCCGCTGGAAGGAACGCAGCTGTGCCATGCAATAGGGGCACCACGAGCCGCGGTTGAACAGCACCACACCGAAGTTGCCGGCGAGAGCAGCCGGAACATCAAGCGTGTCGCCGCCGGTCAAGGTCAGGGTCAGGGCGGGGAACTCGTCCCCCGGTTGCAAAAGCGCCATGCCCCATATGTGTGTGCGCCGAGTCCGATCCTTACCGCCCATTCCTTACCGGCTCATTACGACGACATCCTCCGCCGGAAATGGTTGGCCGTCCAGGCGCTGATCGCCCTGCTCGTGCACCACCTGCTAATGACCACCTGGCGAGGGGGGCGGATCGATGAGCTGCACCGTGCCGTCGGTCCGGCCGGCGACGAAGATCCGTCCCGTCGCGGAGTCCACGGCCACCGTGTTCGGCTGCCGAACCGTCGGCAGCGTGCCCACGACCACCGGCTTCGGGCCGCCGAGGTCCAGCCCGACGATCTGGTTACGAGCGGTCAGCGTCACCCACAACCGGTCCCGTACGTCGTCGTAGGCCACGCCGTACGGGGTCCCGTCGAGTGGGACCGAACCGATCTCGCGCAACCGGGGCACCACTTCAAAGGTCAGCAGGCGGTTCCCGCGCGTATCGACCACCTGCAGATGCCCGCGCCGGTCGGCGACCATGTGAGTGGGCCCGTCACCGGCGTCCACCACGCTGATCCGCTTCGGTACGCGCGTGTCGTACAGCGCGAGCGTGCGGTCCTTGACGTCGACCACACCGACCTGGTCGCCGACCGCGGCGACCCCGCCGGGCTGCGTGACGTCGGTGAACCGGTGCACCACCTGCCCATCCCTGATCAACACGAAGGCGCCGCCCAGCTCGTCGGCCACCGCGATCGTCCCGTCCATGGTCCGGATCGCGGCGTGCGGATACCTACCCACCGGCACCGTCGACAGCACCGCACCGCCGGGCAACCCGACCGAGACGAGGCTTCCGGAGTCCTCGTCCGGGACCAGGACGGGACCGCCGGGGGCGGCCAGGTCCAGATGCCGCAGATGACCCGGCAACGCGACCTGACCCGACTGCATGCCGGTGCGCCCGTCCAGCAGGAGCAGGCGGTCCGGATCGCGCACGCCCACCGCGACGAGGTGGGTGACCGGATCGGCGACGATGCCCTCGGCCTGCGCCCCGACCGTGATGACCCGGCCCGCCGGAGGCACCGAGACCGCCGGTGCCTTCGCCGGCTCCGCCGCCTTGGGCGAGCCGCAACCACCAAGCACACCCGTCACCAGCACGCACAGCACGATCCGCCGGACAACCGACATTCGACACCTCCGGCCCGAAACCTACCGGCCGAGAGCGTACGCAGCTCGGCCACCGGCACCGTCAGCCGGCAGGCGGCGACATCACCCGGCGAGCCGATCGAGGGTGCTCTCGACCGGGTTGGCCATCACCGGGGTCGCGGCCGGGTGCCGGCCCGGCCGAGGGCTTTCGGTGACTCGTCGACGTCGCCCGGGTGCGGGACGCCGGAAGAACAGCCCCTACGTGTCGCTGACGTTCCGAATCAGCTGGTCTCAGTCCGTTGACACCCCGTTTACCTCGCATAACACTGACGATCATGCGGCCGCGCCGGGCGGACGCGACACGCCTGAGTCCCACCACGCACCGCACCGAGGGGCGGCCGAGAATGCACGACGACACAGCAAGCACGGATCTCCGTCACCGCTACGTCAACACGCTGCAGTCCGCCCTCACCCTGGACGAGGTCACCGACGCGTTCATGGCCGTCGGCTCCCGGCTGGTCGCGTCGGACGTCCACGGGTTCTACCAGCTCGACGCGGACGACCACCGGGTGGTCAGCGCGCTGCTCTCCGCCCCGCAGCGATTCACGAGCGCCTACGAGGAGTACGGCCGCGCGGACGACCCCGTCCTCGAGTTCGCGCTGCGCGAGAAGCGACCGATCGACTCCTCCCGGGCCGTGGCGGCGGAGAGGTGGAGTTCTTGTGGCGCACGCACGGCACTGGCCGTCGACGGCTACCGGCATTCGCTCGAAGCTCCGGTGCTGATCGGCGGTGGGATCTTCGGGACGGTCAACTTCGCCCGGGCGCGGAACCGTCCGCCGTTCGACGAAGGGGACCTCGTCTACGCCCGGTTCGCTTGTGAACAACTCGGCCTGGCCGCGGAACGGGCTCTGCGTTTCGAACTCACCGGGCGCCGGACCCACATGCTCGAGTACGCGCTCGACCGTGTCCCCCAGCCGGTCATCGTGACCGATCTCGAGTCGCAGGTCCTGTTCCGCAACCGGGCCGCCCGGAACCTTCAGGCCACCGCGCCGACCCGGGCGGCGGACCCCTTGCAGGACTCCATCGCCGAGGCGATGGAGTCCTTCCGGACGCTCGGCAAGCGGGTGCATACCGGCATTGTTCGGTACGCGGGTACGGACGAGCAGGTCATCGCCCGCTCGTTCCGCCTGTCCGGGCCGCAGGATGCCGCGGTGACGCTGGTCTTCAATTCCGGCGGCGAACGAATCCGGAGTCTCCCCGCGTGGGACGTGCTCACCCGGCGCGAGCAGGAGATCACCGCACTGGTCGCCCGGGGACTGAGCACCAGGCAGATCGCGGAGACGGCCTTCGTCAGCGAGAACACGGTGAAGCAGCACCTCAAACGCATCTTCGCCAAGGTCGACGTCCACAACCGGGCCGAACTGGTTCAGTTGGTGTGGACCAATGGCGCGGCGACCGAGGAAACACCGTTGGACTGACCACGCGGCTGCCCGCCGGGGGGGGGAGTCGGCCGGGGGGGGGGACA
>NZ_JBFBAD010000236.1:0-8410 GCF_040682075.1 Actinoplanes sp. NPDC051411
ACTTGTGCTCATCCGATCTCGAGCTCCCCCGGCGGGACGTGCCGAACTAGGGCATGGACGTGCCGGGCACCCGCCAAGGGGCGCTCGCCTACGCGGCGAGCGCCGGTCTCGGCATGACGCTGATCTCCCAGCAGATGGTGAAGAAGCTCTAGTTTCCGTAGACCCGGGTCGGCGTGATCAGGACCGCGGTGCGGCCCTGCTCGCGCATGACCCGGTCGTATTCGGCCCAGTCGTCGTGGGTGCCGCCGGCCGCGGCGAAGATCTCCCGCAGCAGGAGGCGCAGGGCCTCGGCGTCGACGCCCGGCCGCGGGTCGTCGGGGCCGGTCAGCACGGCCGTCCCCTCCGCCGCCGCCCACTGCCAGCCGGCCCGGAAGGCCACCGTCACCTGCGGGCGGCGCCGCAGGTTGGCGAGCTTGACCCGGCCGTACGTCACGAAGCCGAGCACCGCCTCGCCGTCCCGTTCGATGATGCCGGTGTTGACCAGCGACGACTGGATGGTGTGGTCGGCGCGCAGCGTCGACACCACCGCCAGCCCGGAATCCTTGCGGCTCAGCTCCCAAGCCTCGGCCAAAGTGGTCATGAGTCCCCCTCGTCGAAAGCGCGGCGGCGCCCGACCCCTCGGGCCCACCACGCGCGAGCACGCTACCGGCAGAAGGGCCGGTCCGGCTGATCGCGCGGGGCCGGCCCGCACGTGGAATCGTTGAGGGCATGGTGGCGAGAACGGAATTGGCCCGGTTCCTGCGCGAGCGGCGGGCGCTGCTGCGTCCGGACGCCGTGGGCCTGCCCCCGGGTGGGCCGCGCCGGACGCCGGGGCTGCGCCGCGAGGAAGTGGCCGAGCTGGCGAACATGTCGGTCGACTACTACGTGCGGCTGGAGCAGGCGCGCGGCCCGCACCCGTCGGCCCGGATCCTCGACGCGCTCACGGCCGCGCTGCGGCTCGACGCCGCCGAGCGACTGCACCTTTTCCGGCTCGCCGGGGCCAGCCCGACCCCGCCGGCGGGACCGGTCCGGCGCGTACGGCCGTACGTCTCGGCGCTTTTGCATCGGATGCCGGAGGCAGCCGCCGTGGTGACCGACGCGGGTTATGACGTCATCGGCTGGAATCCGCTGGCGGCGGCGCTGCTCGGCGACCTCCGGGCGCACCCCAATCTGGCTCGCCGGCGCTTCCTCGGCGAGGCGCCGATCGCGAGCAGCGCCTACGAGGAGTTCGGGGCCGTCGCGGTGTCCCGGCTCCGGGCGGCGGCCGTGCGCTATCCGCGTGACCGGCGGCTCGGTTCGTTGCTGGCCGAGCTTCATGCCGGGAGCGAGGAGTTCCGGCAGATCTGGGCGTCCGACCCCGTGCGCTCGCCCGGCCACCGGGTGAAGACGATCGACCACCCGTCGGCCGGGCGGCTGCGGTTGAACTGCGACGTGCTGGCGGTGCCGGACGACGATCAGCAGGTCGTCTTCGTGACCGCCGATCCGGGCTCGCGGACCGCGCGGGCTTTCAAGGCGCTGGCCTGATTTCAGGCTCACGTCAGGGCGGTTTCCGCGGCCGGTCGCATCGTGGCCGCATGTCTATCTCACTCGCCGGCGTCGCGGTCCTGAGCGCAGTGTCTTTTGCTCCGCCCGCGCTCGCCACCGCTCCCGGTTGTTACGGCGACTGCAAACCGGGGGTGGTCCGATCCCAGGGCGTCCTCAAGTACGACACGCTGCCCGGCTTCAACGACCAGGTGACGGTGTTCGCGTCCGACCTCGCGCTGATGGTGACCAACCCGGCCGCCACGATGACCGCCGGGGCCGGCTGCACCCTGGTCAACGTCCATCAGGCCCGCTGTGACGTGGCGTCGTCGATCTCCGTCCGCACCCTGGACGGCGACGACACGATCACCAATGCGACGGCCGTCGCGTCCCTGCTCCGCGGCGGCGACGGCACTGACCGCCTGGTCGGCGGAACCGGCGACGACATGCTGGTCGGCGGCTTCGGCAGCGACCTGCTCCAGGGCGGGCCGGGTTCGGACACCGCCGGCTATTCCGAGGTGTCGAACCGGCTCGGCGTCCGGGCCGACCTCGACGGCGCCACCGGCGACGACGGCAGCTCCGAGGACGGCCCGGTCGGTGCCCGCGACACCATCGCCGCGGACGTCGAGAACCTGGAGGGCACCAACACCGACGACGTGCTGATCGGTAACACCGGGCCGAACGTGATCGACGGCTCGGGCGGGCACGACCAGGTGCAGGGTCTGGGCGGCAGCGACGCGCTGACCGCCGACGGCGGCGGCTCGCTCGACGGCGGCGCCGGGTCGGACCAGTGCACGTCGGATCTCCGCCTGGTGCCGAACGCGCCCGACAAGTTCCTCGGCTGCGAGCGCACCTCGATCCTGACGCCCTGAAAACGCCTCAGAAACGCAGCGCCTCGGCGATCGGGGTGTCGCCGGTGAACAGCTCGAAGGTGACCCCGATCGTCGACGGCGTGGTCAGGCAGGCGGCCAGCACGGCGGCCACGTCGTCGCGGGGAACCGGGCCACGCTGACCCAGCTCACGGGTGGCCCGGACGCGGCCGGTGCCCGGGTCGTCCGTGAGGCTGCCCGGCCGCACGATCGTGTAGTCGAGGCCGCTCGCCACGACGTACGCGTCGGCCTCGGCCTTCGCCTCCAGATAGGCCCGCATCGCGGGGCCGGCCGAGGCCGGGTCCTGGGCGCCGATCGAGGAGACCATGACGTAGCGGCGGACGCCGGTCTCCCGGGCCGCGTCGGCCAGCTTGACCGCACCGCCGAGGTCGACCGTCCGCTTCCGGGCCGGGCCACTGCCCGGGCCGGCGCCGGCCGCGAAGACCACGGCGTCGGCGCCCTTGACGTAGCCGGCGAGCGATTCGTCGTTCTCGAGGTCGCCGAGGACCGGGACCGCGCCGGCCGCCCGCAGGTCGGCCGCCTGCTCCGGCTTGCGGATCAGGCCGCGGGCGGTGTGCCCCTGGTCGGCGAGCAGCTTGAGCAACCGGAGGGCGATCTGGCCGTGGCCGCCCGCAACGAGGATGTCCATGGCTCTTTCTTACCCCTCTTCTTACCCCTCGCCGCGCTCCTCGGCGGCCGGCGGCCGGCGCAGCAGGTAGGTGTCCATGATCCAGCCGTGGTCGGAGCGCGCCTTGGCCCGTGTCTCCTTGATCTCCTCCGCGACCTCGGCGACCGGCCCCGAGCGCAGGATCTCGTCTTCGGTGCCCACGTAGGCGCCCCAGTAGATCTCGGCCTCCGGGTGGGCGGCGAACGCCTGCTGGGCGTCGAGCATCACCACCAGGTCGTCGACCCCCTCCGGCCAGCCCTCGGCGAGCCGCCGCCCGGTGGTGATCTGCACCGGCTTGCCCACGCGGTTGAGCGGCACGCGGTGCTTCGCGACGAGCGCCGAGACGCTGCTGATGCCGGGGATCACCTCATAGTCGAAGAGGGTCCGGCCGCGCGAAAGGATCTCGTCGAGGATGGCGATGGTCGAGTCGTAGAGGGTCGGGTCGCCCCAGACCAGGAACGCGCCGGTCTCGTCGTCGAGCAGGTTTTCCGAGATCAGCGCCTCGGTGACGGCCGAGCGGCGGCTGCGCCAGTCGGCGACCGTGCCCTGGTAGTCGGCCGGGGTGCGGTCACGGTCGGGGTCGCGGCCCTCGGCCACCCGGCGGCCGGGCCGCCCATACGCCTTCATCAGCCGCTGCCGGAGCTCGATCATGCTCTGTTTGGCCTCGCCCTTGTCGAGCAGGAAGAACACGTCGGTCCGGCCGATCGCCTTGGCCGCCTGCAAAGTCAGATGGTCGGGCTCCCCGGCGCCGATCCCGATCACGTAGATCTTCCTCACGGGGAAAACCCTAGTCGGGCAGGATCGGCACCGACGGGCCGAGGTCGCGGCCCAGCGAGGCGGCCCGGGTGAGGGCGGCCGAGCCGAAGCGGTCGCGGACCGCGTCGACCGCGACGTCGAGCTGATCGTCATAGGGATCGTCGAACGGCAGCGGCATCTGCACCGCGCCGTCTCCCTCGAGGTTGCTGACCGCGAGACCGACCAGCGTGAGCCCGCGGGTCTCGATCAGCGGCCGGGCCTCGGCCAGCAGCACGCGGGCGGCGTCGAGGATCGCCCGGGTCTGCATGGTCGCCTTGAGCAGGCTGCGCGAGCGGGTGGCCCGGCCGAAGTCGTCGAACCGCAGCCGGAGCGTAACCGTGCGGCCGGGCCGGTTGGCGCCGCGCAGGCGCCGGGTGACCCGGTCGGCCAGCGCGGCCAGGGTGGCGTCGATCTCGGCGAAGGGGCGCGGCCGCCGCCCGAGCGCGCACTGCGAGCCGATCGACTTGCGGCGGTGGCCCACCCGCACCCGGCGCGGGTCGTGGTTGTGGGCGAGCGCGTGCAGGTGGCGGCCGGCGTGCGCGCCGAGGATCGCGACCAGTCCGGCCTCGCCGATGCGGGCGACGTGGCCGACCGTGTGGATGCGCTGGTCGCGTAGCTTGCCCGAGGTGACCGGGCCGACGCCCCAGAGCCGCTCGATGGGCAGCGGGTGCAGGAAGGTCAGTTCGTCGCCGGGCGGCACGACCAGCAGCCCGTCGGGCTTGCCGACGCCGCTGGCCACCTTGGCCAGGAACTTGGTGCGGGCGACGCCGACCGTGATCGGCAGGCCGACCTCGTTGCGCACCCGGGCCCGCAGCCGGGCCGCGATCTCGCGTGGCGTGCCCCTGATCTTGCGGAGCCCGGCCACCTCGAGGAACGCCTCGTCGATCGAGATGCCTTCGACGATCGGGGTGGTGTCACGGAAGATCTCGAAGACCGCCTTGCTGGCGGCCGAGTAGGCGGACATGCGCGGTGGCACCACGACCGCCCGAGGGCAGAGCGCCCGGGCCTGGCCGACCCCCATCGGCGTGCGCACGCCGAACGCCTTGGCCTCATAGCTCGCGGCGAGCACGACGCCCATGCCCACGAGCACCGGACGACCGCGCAGTGCCGGGTCGTCGCGCTGCTCGACGGACGCATAGAACGAGTCCAGATCGGCGTGCAGAATCGTCGCCTCGTCGCCCACGGCCTGCATCTTAGAACAGATGTTCGATGACCGGAAGCTGCTTGGAAAAGCATCGAATCAATGGCTGTAAGTCCTTGACTATTGACCCACTCACATGAATGAGCGTTATGTGGGGAGGTTCTTTCACATAACCGCCACTCAATGCGGAGGCATTAGTGATCAAGGCTTCGACCATGAGGTCGCGGCTGGCGGCCGTCGTCGTGATCGGCACGGCCGCTGCCACGGTCCTCGGAGCGGGACCGGCCACCGCCGCACCCCGCCCCGGGCGCCACGTCCTGAACGGGAGCCAGCCGCACTGGCTGGGCAAGGCACGGGCCGCCGGCAACGCGCCGGCCGACAGCAGCACGATCTCGTTCGGCCTGCTGCTCAAGCTCCGCGACCAGGCGGGCGCCGAGGCCACCCTCGCGTCGATCTCCGACCCGGACAGCGCGAACTACGGCAACTGGCTCACCAACTCGCAGTTCGTGTCCCGCTACGCGCCCGCCGCGTCCGACGTCTCGTCCGTGCAGTCCTGGCTCAAGTCGCAGGGCTTCGCGCTCACCGAGACCCTCGGCGGCATGTACGTGGAGGCGTCCGGCACCACCGCGCAGATCAACAAGACGTTCGGCACCAAGATGGAGAACTACTCCTACCTCGGTCAGACGGTGCACGCCAACAGCACCGCCCTGTCGCTGCCGGACGGCACCCCGTCGAGCGTGGTCGGCGTCCTCGCCGGCGTCACCGGCCTCGACCAGGGCAGCGCGCTGAAGAAGCCGGCCGACACCCTGCCCGGCCCGGACACCGGCTTCCGCATCGGCACGCCGTGCTCGAGCTACTTCGGCGAGAAGATCGCCAAGGACTACCCGGCCGCCGAGGGCAAGAAGCAGCCGTACGTGACGTGCGGTTACGTGCCCAAGCAGTACGAGTCGGCGTACGGCGAGAGCGACCTGCTCAAGCACGGGATCAACGGCCGTGGTGTGACGGTGGCGATCACCGACGCGTTCGCCTCGCCGACGATCGCCAAGGACACCAAGATCTACAACTCCCGGCACGGCCTCCCGGCCTGGAGCCGTAACCAGTTCTCCCAGATCACCCCGGGGCCGAACGGCTACGACAACGTCAGCGACTGCGGCGGCTCGGGCTGGTACGGCGAGGAGACCCTGGACGTCGAGTCGGTGCACTCGATGGCACCGGGCGCCAAGGTCGTCTACGTCGGCGCGAAGGACTGCAACGCCGGCCTGGACGACGCCTGGGCGGCCACGATCGACCACCACGTGGCCGACATCGTGACCAACTCGTGGGGCACCGCGAACGACAACATCGCGGACATCACCCAGACGTCGGTCGACTTCTATTCGCAGTTCTCCCTCGAGGCGGCCCTGACCGGCATCACCGTCGACTTCTCGAGCGGTGACGACGGCGACCAGACCGCGGGCGGCACCTCGCCGGCCGACAAGACGGTCGACTTCCCGGCCGACCTGCCCTATGTGACCGGCGTCGGCGGCACCAGCGTCGGCATCGACAAGCACGGCGACCGCTCGTTCGAGTACGGCTGGCAGAACGACTACTCGTCGCTCTCGGCCGACGGCAAGTCGTGGGTCGACGAGGCGTACTCGTCCGGTGGTGGCGGCGGCACCAGCGTCATCTTCCCGCAGCCGTTCTACCAGCGCGGCGTCGTGCCGGACTCGATCTCGAAGTACTTCGGGTCGACCCGGATGCGGGCCGTGCCGGACATCTCGATGCCGGGCGACGCCAACACGGGCCTGCGGGTCGGTCAGACCCAGACCTTCCCGGACGGCGTCTACTACGACGAGTACCGCATCGGTGGCACCAGCCTGGCGTCCCCGCTGCTGGCCGGCATGCAGGCGGTGGCGAGCCAGAAGGCGCACCACCCGGTCGGCTTCGCCAACCCGCTGTACTACAAGGAGGCGGGCACCTCGGCGATCCGCGACATCGTGGCGCCGAAGACGCCGGTCCACCAGGTGCGGATCAACCTGAACAACGGCACCGACACCGCCGACGGCACGACCACGCTGCTGCAGACGATCGACGCGCAGTCGTCGACGATCCACAGCACGCGCGGCTATGACGCCGAGACCGGTGTGGGTTCGCCGGGAGCGAAGTTCTTCCACTGACCGTTTTTTGAAGGGGCGGACCGGAAACGGTCCGCCCCTTGACTTTTTATTGATCAGGTTCGATAACTAAGGAATGTTAACTAAAAGGCTCCTCGCTGGGGCCTCGGCGGCGGCAGTGGTCGCCACGGGGCTCATCCTCACGACGCGGGCAGCCGACGCTGCCACCAACTATGCGGTCGCACCCTATGTGGACCTCTCGGCCGGCAGCGCCGACTTTCTCGACACGGCGATCACCCAGGGCCATCTGACGGCCTTCACCGCCGCGTTCGTCATCGCCTCCGGCTGCACGCCGATCTGGGGCGACACGCTCACCCCCGGCAACTCCACGGTCGATCCACGGATCGCCCGGGCGAAGTCCGAGGGCGCCCAGCCGATCATCTCGTTCGGCGGCGCCGGCGGGGTCGAACTGGGCCAGGGCTGCACCAACCAGTCCTCGCTCCAGGCGGCCTACCAGAGCGTGATCACCCACTACGGCGTCAACCACATCGACTTCGACATCGAGGGCGCGGCGATCGCCGACACCGCCTCGGTCGACCGGCGCTTCAAGGCGATCAAGGGCCTGGAGAACGCCAACCCGGGCCTCAACGTCTCGGTCACCATCCCGGTGCTGGAGAGCGGGCCCGACTCCTGGGGCGCCGCGTTCCTGGCCAACGCCGCGGCCAACGGCGTCCGGCTCGACATCATCAACGCGATGACGATGGACTACGGCCACCCGAACTCGAACATGGCCACCGCGGCCGAGACGGCGGCGGCCGGCACCGTCGCCGCGGCGAAGTCGGCCGGGCTCAACGTCAGCTACGCCAACATCGGCATCACCCCGATGATCGGCAACAACGACAGCGCCGGCGAGGTGGTCAGCCAGGCCAACGCGCAGACCATCGTCAACTGGGCGCACGCCAACGGCATCGGCCGGCTCGCCTTCTGGTCGATCGGACGCGACCAGCCGTGCGCCGGCGGCGGCGTCTCACCGAACTGCTCCGGCCTCGGCGGCAGCCCGCTCGACTTCACCAGGATCTTCAACGGCGGAGGCGGCGGAGGCGGCACGACCACGCCGCCGACCACCCGGCCCACCACGCCGCCGACCACCCGGCCGACCACGCCGCCCACGACGCCGCCCGCCTCGGGCACGACCTGGGTCGCCAACCACGCCTACAAGATCGGTGACGTCGTCACCTACGCCGGCGTGAGCTACAGGTGCCTGCAGAGCCACACCTCGCTGACCGGCTGGGAGCCGCCCAACGTCCCCGCCCTCTGGCAGCGCCTCTGACATCACTGGGTGGGG
>NZ_JBFBAD010000237.1:0-8207 GCF_040682075.1 Actinoplanes sp. NPDC051411
CACGGCCGACTTTCCCACCGTAGAAGCCACGATTACCTCGTGGACCGCGAACCACGGCGGCGACTCCGTACGGAACGCATACTCACATGCCGCGATCCGCTCGTTACGGGGCGTGACGGTCGGTTTTGGGCGGCCGGGCAACGCTCGTACCGACAGGTAGATGGCATCATTGCTCACAGTCGTTCAGCTGGAGGCAGTTGACGGAGCACTCCAGCCGGTGAGATCGCGAAGTTGCCGGGCGGGAGGCGCTGGCCGCCGAGCGCGTCCTTCCAGACCACAACCTCGCCATTGAGCTCCGCATGCTCCGGAGAGACGGTTAAGATGATCCACATTCCGTCTGGCATAGATATCGAATCTCGCAGTCCAGACCGACCTCGAATAAAGTCGCCGCGTGGTATCACTCGCTCCCGACCCTGCCGTCGTGGTGACGACGCTCAAGTTATGGGAAGCCGTGCTGTGGGGCGGTCTGGGCGGCCTCATCGCCTCGTTAGTCAACCTCGTCCATCAGATCGTCCGCTCGGGCTACAGATGGCCCTGGGCACGGCGTAAGAACACCAAGGGCGCCTACGCCTTCGTGACCTTGGTCAGCGCCATCGTCGGAGCGGTCGTCGCTGGCGCAGCCTCCGCTCAGATGACTGGTCTGTGGCCGGCCTTCATCCTCGGTGCTACCGCTCCGTCCGTGGTACGCGGCATGCTTGGAAGCGGAGAAGTTGTAGAGAAGAAGCCGGGAGGCTCGGCCCAGACGGGCGGAGAGGCAGGTGGATGAGGATGCAGGATGATTCTTCCAGTTTCCGTAGTCGGCTGGCCGTCACATCAGGCGCCGACCTCAAGCCGTGGTGGCACATCGAGGCGTCGCCGTGGTGGACTACGGTGCTGTTGATCGCTGGAATGAAGCCGTCGTCAGCGCTCCCTGGCCCTGACTCCATGACAGTTACCCATGATCGTGCCGACGGGCTTCCCCCGCTTGGATTTACCGGGCCCCACGCCGAGGCGCGGCGAGCATTCGCCGACAATGCATTCCTGTCCACGCTGGGTCCGGATCTCCTGATGTCTCTCATCGAGCAGTCCTACGCCGTGGACCTTGAATCCGGAGCGCCGGTGCTGCTGCCCGTGCCGAATCATGCGATCGTGGTCGAGTCCGGGGTGATCGCCCTCCCGGACGGGACTGAGCTGCGGCGCGGGACACTGATCGGACCGGTCGGTCACGGATACCCTGGCGAAGTAGCACGGACCCGCACGATCGTCCGCCTCAGGGCTCTCCCAAACGCCTCAGTATTGGTGCCGCTAATCGCCAGATATGTCAAGGATCCAAGCCAAGACGGTTCCGACGTTGGCGAGCAGACTGAGAACCGACGGATGGCATCCCCTCCTGGGCCAGACACGCCGAAGCGGAAATCGCCGGTAAACCTCGTTCCAGGTCGTTCTCGCTAATGCCCTGACCAAGAACTGTCGGTCACCATGGTCCGAAGTATGGGGGATACGTCAGGTGACGGCATCCTCATTTGCCGCTGATCGAGCATCAAAGAGACAGCGTCCCGCGAATGCTGCACCATGCCGCAGGGCAGCGGTGCTGCCAGCCATATCGCGGCCGAGGGCGTAGCCGGCGCCCACCGTGCGACGCTCGTAGGTGCTGGCGGAGCCCTGGATCGGCTGGGTCAGCGTGCCGGGAGGGCCAATTCATGGGCGTGCCGTTGCGCCTCTTGTCCAACCGCACCCGTCCGCCATGCAGCCACGTATAGGCCCCACCACGCGGTCATCGCGTCCACGATGGTCTCGTTGAGCCGGAGTCGGGCACGGTCGGCCCGCTCGACTGATCCAAGATCGATTAGTAGAGCCGGATCCCGGGTGGCAATCGCGGAGGTCAGGTCTGTCCATAGCGACTGAGGAGAGTCCCCAGGCTGCGGGGTCTCGGCCAGCACATCGAGGAAGTAGAACCGGCCGCCATCCCCGAACATGTTGAGTGATTCGATCACCGCCGGCACGACCGGATTCTGCGCCACCGCCTTCTTGAGATCATCCAGCCAGCCACGAGCCGTGCCCGCGTGGAGGTCTAGCAGCAGCCGTGCCCTCTGGTCGGCGATTTTTACTTGATGACCGACCTCGTCGCGCATGTACTTTTTCCTCGGCCACGGATCACCCCTGTCTAGGGCTGCGAACCCGATCGTCAGCTTGAGCATCTTCTCGGAACCGAGGGCGAGCAGAGACATGACCACCACGGCGTCGGCGTAGTCGCTCCTGATGGCTCGGGCTGCCTCGAGTCCTCGGGAGAACAGGCTGGCCGCGTCATTGCACTCTCGGATCATCGCTGCCGCCCGGGCGATGTTCTGCTGTGTGGTCATGCGCTCGAGGTTACGCAGCATGTCTACCGATTTGAGGCTGTGCTCGCTCTTGCCGATGAGCGGATGTCGACGTGGCCGTTCAGCCGCTCTATTCCGCCAAATGCAGTGGCAATCTGCATCTAAGACCCTCGTTGTCGACCCAAACTCGAGGAAATGCTGCCTGCATAGCTAGGAGTTCACCATGGCGAGTTTCTTGGCGCTAGTGGGAGCCGTCGGAATCATCGGATCGCTCCTGTTCGCCGGGTGGCAGGCACGCGCCCTCGCTAAGCAGGTCAGCTTCCAAGCGACGATGAACGGCGTATCGACGCTTCACGGCGTCCTCAGCAGCTTGCACAACGTACAGGGGTACATCGCGGAGGACACATCGTTGGTGAGACATTTTGCGCCCGAGCGAATTAAAGACCCGGTCGTCGAGGCCGATCCGGCCAAGGTGGAAATGGTCGCCGCAATGTATGTCGATGTGCTGAATATCGGCCTGTATATGTTATCCGCTGTCCCGGCGGCAAGCGCCGAGAGTGCTTGGGAGCTTTATTGCCGAGACCTCCTCACGAGATCGCCGGCGCTGAAGGCCGAGGTGACCGGTAAGCCGTGGGGCTATCCGCGCCTCTCACGCCTGGCAGCCTCGCTCACCCCGACCAGTAATAAGGACGTAAGTCCGCCGCCGCAGCGCGAGGCCTGACGCCCTGCACTCATTTGCCGCAGATCGTGCGTGGTGGTTGGCGGGGATCCGTTACGTGCTGTGACGCGGGCCCACGTGACCGTGGTCGAGCGGGCGTCCGAGCTGCGGCCCGGTGGCCAGGCGGTGGGTGCGCGACGGGTGACCCGGAGGGTCATCGACCGGATGGGGCTCGACGCCGCGGTGCGGGCGGCACGCACCGAGAGCGTGGGTACGAACACGGTGGACACCGACGGGACCGTGCTGGAGACGTTCCGGGCCGACGATCATGGCAGGGACGGGTAAATCGCGGAGATCGAGATTCTGCGCGGGGATCTGGCACGGATGCCGTTGGAGGCCAACACGTCGCGATCCAGCCATGAACATGGTTGGGCTTCCTCTTGGCGCTTGTCTCGCGTCTATGACTCTAACCATCTTTGAGCGGCGTGAATCTGAACTCGAACGTCGTGCTCAGCCAACGTCGATGTCGCGATCCAGACTGTCGCTCGCACCGACAGACCGTCCGCACGTGCTGACACGGACGCCGCGCGCATCTCGATGTCGTCGAGCAGAGTGAGCCTCCAGTCACCGACTTCGAGTGCTTCACGACGTGGAGTGGGGCAGTTCCTCTCGCAGCATTCGGCGTGTACGGCCAGTCGTGCCAACTGGTCGAGGGTTCCGCGTGGCGTATCTACAAGGCGGCCATCAGGGAACTCGATGGGCTGACCTGCGGCCTCGCTCGAGCGAAAGGCCTTCTGCCACAAGGCCTTTAACAGGTCGTAACCGACATTGCCGATGACCCCACTTATCAGGGCTGAAACGGCAAACTCAGCTATTGTTCCCGGTGCGGTGATTTCTGATTGGCTGCTAGCGACGTCGTACCGGCCGGCGGATGGCCACTCGAAGCCTTCGTCTTCTGGTTGCGGACGTTCGGGACGGCGGTCATCGGCCGCCGCACCGAAATTCTCTGTCGCCATGGACCAAGCGTACGACTGCGCGCAAGGCTCGCCTGTGGAGTTGGTGCCTGTGAAGCGCCAGATAGGACGAAAGGCACCGCGCGGATCTGCCACCGTCCGCGCTTGCGGATGGCGGTAGTTTCTGCTCGTCGCGTGGAGCAACCTCGTCTTATTAGTACGTTGATCCGCCAAGCGCATTCAATGTTCCGCCAAGACAGGTCGATTCCATGTACTGCGAGAGAGCCACGGTCCGCCTCGTCACGGGTGCGGTTGGCGGCCAGATACGCGTTGGCGAAGCTGTCGGTCATCTGCTCTCCAGGGCTGGCGGACGTATCCGCCCGACGCACTGTTCTACCGCCGACCGCGCGCGGCGGCCGGTGGTGAGTTCCTACACGGCGTGACGCACGTCGTAAGCGGTCCGGCGACGCTCGTGCCGAGGGCAGTGCGTTGAGTCGCTCGGTCGTATCGTGTCACCGGGCGCGGGAGGGCAGTGCCGTGTTTCGGCTGGAACGAGGAGTGACGGGTTTCCGCTCTGGCAAGGATCCAGAGCTCCCGGAGGTCTCAGTCCGCAGGTTCCGAGGCGGTTGCTTCGAGGCCGCACGGGCTGCAGGTGGTGCCGTCGAAGAGGTCTTCGAGAGCACCTATCCGCGCAACTTCCACTCCGCCATCATCGTCGCGCCGAATGGCCGTTTCCCGATCCTGGGCAACACCATGTACCCATGGATAGCCTTCGTAGGAGCAAGCACCGATGACCTTGCGCCGAAGGCATTCGCGGACCCGCCGAGCTGGGCCGCCACGTTCGTCGAAGCCGGCTTCACCGTCATGAGTCGTCAGGTGCTTGACTCGCCCCTCGGCGCCGTGGACACCACTGCGTTGGGAAAGGCGGAGCGGCTGCAGATCGATTCGTGGCGACCGGGAAGCGTGGGTGAAGCGGTGTTCAACGCGTGGGATTGACCTCGTAAAGCCGACGCCCTCTCATGCCGCGGATAACGCGCGATCCGACCCCCACGTCGGGCTACCTGCGTCGATAGCGGCCGCCAGAAACCCGTTCCAGGTCGTCGTAGTTGCGGGCGTGATTGTCAGGTGCGTTGGCGCACATCCGGCTCACGACATGGGTTCGTATCGTGGACTCGGCGTGGGTGCTTCCACGCCGACGCAGCTCGTCTACGACGTCTTGAGGGCTGAACGAGCCGTCCGCACTTCGTGCCTCGATGCCGGGCAGAGCAGCAAGGATCTCGTCTCTCGCGGTCACGGTTCCCACCTTGGCCTCTGCGGGCGTCCCTGTCGTTCCGTCAAACGTGTTTCTTCTGCCGCCGACTGAGCGCGGCTACCGCTGAGGTCCCTGATGCCGATCGCTATCCGCTCCTCCCGTGGCTCAAGTGTCGGCGCACATCATGGGGATGAGCCAGCAGGACCAGCATGTGCAGGAAGACGAGCATCGCAAGATCCGGGGGTACTTCACCGTTATGTGCCGCGAGAAGCAGGTTCGTCTCCTGGACCGACCCCGCTTTCTTGGCGCCGTGTCCGTGGGTCGCGTTGCGTAGCAGCTTGACATAGCGGGCGGCCGCCCGCTCCGCAGTACCGAGTGCGGCCGCGTCGAGGAAGAAGCCCTTCTGCAGATCCTCTAAGGCGACGACGCCGCGCTCCGCGAGCGGGAGCAGAACTGCGGCGGCGGGGCTAGGTATCGATTGCTGCAGGCCGGCGAACAGCTTCTGGACATGTGTGAGCTCGCAGAGCGTGTCGATCGGCTTGCCGGTCATGCGCTCCAGCGTGTCCATGATCGTGAAGAAGAGCACCATTTGTGCCCGCACATCGCGATGGAGAGTAAGCATGCTCGCCACACGCGCGAACAGCTGCTCGGCGGTCATCAGCGCCTGGTGGTGCGCGGCCGGGTCGTATGTGTCTGAGGCGTCGGCGAACGCCACGGGATCGCTGAGGACGCCGAAGAATTCGTTCAGGCCGTTCGCCCACCACCGCACCGCGTCCCCGCACGAGGACGCCGCGAGCTGCGACTGCGACCAGGTGGTGGTGCCGCGGCCGAGATGCGGTAGCAGGTGCAGCATCTCGGCCGGTCCGCGGCGGGTTCCGGCGACGGTGGTCCCGAGGCTGAACAGGATTGCCCCGAACGATCGGTGGCCGGCGAAGCCCCAGACACCGGGCGTCAGCGAGCCGAGTAATGGTCCGATGTAGTCGTCGAGCAGGTACAGGCCTCGTAGCATGTCCTGGCCGCTCGCGAACGCGGGCTTGTGCTCGGTGAGAAGCTCGCTTAGATGGTGGGTCTGGCCCGAGCGCAGCTTTTCGTCGTAGCGCAGACGCAGGAGGACGGCGGGCAGTTTCGTACGGTGAAGCAGCATCGGATCGCGCTGCACAAGGTGAACACCAGCGTGCGCGAACGGGAGGACGGACGGGTCTCCTTCGAGCGTGATGCTGGTCAGCAGTCGGTAAGCGTGCTCGATATGGTCGGGCAGTTGGTCGTGCGGGACGACGCTTGCGATCAGTCTCAGGTGCTCGAACCGGTCGACGAGATCACCGGATGCGGCGGCCCGTCGGCCCAGCTCGTCGAGTTCCTTCGCGGTCGCAGGTTCTAGTACGCCGGACTCGAACCCGGTCCGCGCGGCCGCGGTAGCGAGATCGGCGAAGGCCGGCTTTCCCTGGCCTGGGCCGGCGATGGTCTGTTCGGTGACAAGACTCGGGCGTGTGCGGTGATAAGACTCGTCGGTGCGGATTCGGATGACCCCGTCGACGTCGCGGGCATGCAGCCCGGCGGCGGAGAAGTAGCCCCGGGATTTTCCGCCCCAGAACCACGGCGGGACCTCAATCGTCACGAACGTGCGCGGTGACGACTGCAGACTCATGACCGCAGGCTACGCGCGTACCGCAGGGTCGGGCATGTCCTTATTCTTGCGACCGTCGTGCTGTATAGCGTCGTGGTAGTAGGAGCCCGGGACCGTCGACCACCAAGCTCAAAGAAGGGCACGATTACTTCGAGGAGGCCGAGCGGTCGCCTGCAGCGGCGGCCGGCTTGAAATGATTGCGCGATCTGCGATCTGCGGTACCTCGGCGCCCCGCCGCAGACATCACAAGGGACACGTAGCACACCTTCACGACGTACAAGGACGACGGACAATCGGCCGCGGTGAGGACGCAAAGGCTTGTCCTCGGCAACTTACCATTGCGGGCAGTGGGCTCTATCCCTCATCCAGGCCTAGAAGTCGGTGGAGGTCACGTATGAATCGGTGTGCGCGCGCCGATAAGAATATCATCCCGCTCAGGTATCCAATCGACGCAGCGTCCCATGCGCTGAATAGTTGGCCGGAGGGATGGCGATGATAAAATCTAGCAACTATTGCAGCATACAGGCCGAGCGCTATTGTCGCCACAATATCGCCGTTCACGTAGCGAGCTACGAAGGCGTGTAGTTCGCTGGTAGAAAACATGCTACGTCGACAGTTCGCTCTTGTATTCAGAAATGCCGCTGCGCCTGCGACCGCCAGGGCAACGTTCCACCACCACCAGACCTTCGGCTTGTCCAGGTAGTAAATTGCGCCGATCTCACAGACCCCAAGCAAATACGGGATACATGCATCGACGAATCTGGGAGACCACCGATAGGCTGCAACAAAGTAGTAATATTCAAACGATATCGTAACGATCAGGCCGAAGGATGGTAGGGCGTATGGGAGTCTGCGCCAAACTGCATCCATGCCGTCTGTTGAGCCAGTCGTTACGCCCAAGAAGTTTCCGATTAGTAGCGCGAGAGCAACACCCTGAACGACACTTATTGTCGTCAGGTGGGTGTCGGGGAATATCTCGGACATGCGGGTCTTGAACTCTCGGCGATCGAGCTCTCGGTATACCGAAATAGAGTCCTCGCCTGCAGTGTCCTCAGTAAGCGCATCCGACAGGACTAGCGATGACCGTTGCTTAGGTCGTGTGGCTATATACGTTGCCACGGCGCAAGCCGCTGCTAGTCCGGCAATAGTAGACGCGGTGGCGGCCACGGTTCGTCCTCTGTCTCGCTGACGTGACATTGTCACAACGTAATCCGCGCCTGAGCCGGAAGCCATCCATCGATAGGGCTATACATGGCAGGCCTTTGTAGGAACTGCGCCCATAGGCCAATGCGGAGCATCGCGTTCCTTGAACAGAAGATCGGGTGACGTCCGGATCTGGCACCCCTCTCTGTCAAGTGTTGATCGTGAGTGGTGTTTTAGGCTGTGGTCTGGCGGGTCCGGGAAGTGACTTGTCCGAAGTGTC
>NZ_JBFBAD010000238.1:0-8009 GCF_040682075.1 Actinoplanes sp. NPDC051411
CCGGTGGACACGTTGAAGGTCGACAAGTCGTTCGTCGACCGGATCACCGAGGCGGGCCGGCACGCGGTCATTGCCGAGGCTTTGATCCAGGTCAGCACCGGTCTGGGCTTGACCGCGGTCGCCGAGGGTGTGGAGACGGCGGAGCAGGCGGACGCGCTCTACCGGCTCGGCTATCGCCTGCTGCAGGGCTACCACTTCGGCCGTCCGGTCGCCGACCCCGACTTCGACCTGGTCGGCGCTACGGTCACGGCCGCCAGGACCCGCGGCTGACTCCCCGATCTACTCGCCGGGCTCCCGGGTGGACGGGCGGTCCTCCGCCAGGTGGGCGTGGTGGGCGGCCCACTGCGCGGCGCGTTCGGCGTCGGTGGTCGCGGTGTGGAGGGCGGTCACCAGGGCGTCGATCTCGGGGGTCATGACGGCCAGGACGTCGGCGCCGGACGGGCCGGCGGTGGCGAACGTGTGGGCGGTGCCGGCGGGGACGGTCGCATGGTCGCCGGGGCCCAGCTCGACCCAGGTGTCGCCGATCAGGACCCTGAGGCGGCCGCGGACGACGCAGAACGCCTCGTCGCCCCGCTCGTGCACGTGGGGCGGGGCCTGGAGACCGTCGTAGTGCGCCAGTTCCCATCTGCGGATGACGAAGTCGGCCATCCCGCCTTGGTACCAGGGCACGCGCCCCAGCGCCACCACCGGGGCTCGCGGATGGGGTGCAGGGCCACCCTACGGCGAGATGCCAGGAATGCGAGGTTCGCCCAGGCAAACGCTTTCCTGAGGATGTCGGCGGATCGGGGCGGATCGGTTGAGGTCGGCCTAATCGATCGATATGAATTCCGGGACGACGATCAGACCGGAGGACCCGGCATGCCGCGACTCACCCGCCGTACGCTCCTGACCGCCACCCTCGCCGCGGCCGGCGGAGTCCCGGCCGCCGCGATCCCGGTGCGAGCCGCCCGGGCCGATCCGGGAAAGACGGCTCTGCACTGGTTGGACGGCCTGCCACGGGAGACCGTGGGCGGGGCGACGTGGGGCGTTCCCTGGGCCCGGGGCACGCTGCCGGTCCACACGCCGCTCGCCCTGACCGCCGGGGACGGCACGCCGGTCGCGGTGCAGAGCTGGCCGCTGGCCTACTGGCCGGACGGTTCGCTCAAGTGGACCGGGCACGCGATCGGGGCGGGCGGCGAGAAGGACCGCTACCTGCTCGCGCCGGGCGAGCCGCAGACGCCCGACTCGCCGGTCACGGTCAAGCGGCAAGGCGGGGACATCGTGCTGGCCAACGGGACGATCGAGATCCGGCTGGCCACCCGCGGGTCGGTCCCGATCGTGAACCTCCGGCGTGGCGGCCGCGTGACGGCGTCGAACGGGCGGCTGGTGCTGCGGCTCCAGGACCGGCCGGACGATGAGACGGTCGTACCGAGGCAATCGTCATACCAGGGTCACGTCGAGCGGGCGGAGATCGAGCAGTCCGGCCCGGTGCGGGCCGTCGTGCGGTTGTCGGGGAGCTACCGGCGTACGGAAGCGGGCCCGCGCCGGATCCTTCCCTGGACCCTCCGGGTCTGTCTCGCCGCCGGCGAAGCCGTGCGGCTCGTGCACAGCTTCACCTGGGACGCCGACGCGGGCCGTGACTTCGTGCGCGGCCTCGGACTGCGGGTGGACGTGCCGCTGAGCGACGAGACCTACGACCGGCACATCCGGTTCGGGGTGGTCGGCGGCGGGGTCTGGGGTGAGCCGGTGCGGGTGCTGACCGGGCTGCGGCGCGACCCGGGCGCGGCGGTGGACGCGGCGCAGGTGCAGGGCACCGCCACGCCGCCGCAGTCGGCCTGGAACCCGCAGGTCAGCGGTTCGTTCGGTCAGTTGGCCGAATGGAACGACTTCCGGCTCAGCCAGCCGTCGGCCCATCATTTCACCGTCGCCAAGCGAACCACGCCGGCCGGGTGCTGGCTCACCCACGCCGGGCGCGGCAGGCGCGCCAGCGGTTTCGGGTACGCGGGTGGGCCGTCCGGCGGCCTCGGCTTCGGACTGGCCGAGTTCTGGCCGCGTTTTCCGCGGGCGCTCGACATCCGGGGCGCGGCCAGTGACCGGGCGCAGGTGACGCTGTGGTCGTGGGCGCCGGACGCGCCGGCGATGGACCTGCGGCACTACGACACGACCGCGCACGGGCTGGATCTGGCCTATGAGGACGTGCAGGCGGGGTTCAGCACGCCCGAGGGGATCGTGCGGTCGGACGAGATGGTGCTGTGGGCGTTCGCGGCGACGCCGTCCCGCGACCGGATCGCCGCCCTCTCGGCCGCGCTGGAGGCCCCGCCGCAGATCGTCGCCGACCCGGCGGCCTACCACGCGGCCGGCGTGTTCGGGCGCTGGAGCCTGCCCGACCGCACCACCCCGGCCCGGGCGGCGCTGGAGAAGGCGCTCGACGACCAGATCGCGTTCTACGCCGGGCAGGTCGACCAGCGGGACTGGTACGGCTACTGGAACTACGGCGACGTCATGCACACCTACGACGCCGACCGGCACGAGTGGCGCTACGACGTGGGCGGCTACGCCTGGGACAACGCCGAGCTGGGGACCGACGCGATGCTCTGGTACGCGTTCCTGCGCTCGGGTGACCCGGCGGTGTTCCGGCTGGCGCGGGCGATGACCCGGCACGTGAGCGAGGTCGACACCTACCACGCCGGACGGTTCGCCGGGCTGGGCTCGCGGCACAACGTCTCGCACTGGGGTGACGGGGCGAAGGAGGCCCGGGTGGGGGAGTCGTTCACGAAGCGGTTCGCCTACTACCTGACGGCGGACGAGCTGCTCGGTGAGCTTCTGCGCTCGTCGCTGCGCGCCGACCGTACGCTGCTGACCGTCGAACCCCTCCGCGAGGTGCTGCCGCCGCAGACGCTCGCACCGACCCGGCTGCGCATCGGCCCCGACTGGTACGCGCTGGTCAGCAACTGGCTGACCGAGTGGGAGCGGACGGGCGACACCCGCTGGCGGGACCGGATCGTGACCGGGATGACCGACATCGCGGGCTTCCCGGCCGGGTTGTTCACCGGGGAGGCGGGTGGAGCGGTCGGCTTCGACCCGGCGACCGGGCACCTGACGAACTTCGACAAGGGCGACTATCTCGGCGGATACAACCTGGCCATGGCGTTCTGCGGCGAGCAGATCCTGTGGGAGGCATTGTCGCTCATCGACGCGCCGGCCTTCGAAGCCGTGTTCCTGGACTTCGCCCGGTACGTGCTGGCGCCGTCGGCCGAGAAGATCGCCCGGTACGGCTTCGACTTCAACCCCGGAGCGTTCCCGACGATCTATTCACGGGTCACGGCCTGGGCCGGCGAGGTGCTGCACGACGCGTCGCTGCGCCGCCGGGGCTGGGACCAGTTCCTGAACGACCCGGCCGGCAAGCCCTGGCCGGCGGCGGTCACCGTCTCCGGTCCGCTCGTGCCGTCGCCGGTGCAGGAGATCCCCGCCGGTGACATCGCGACCAACGACGCGGCCCAGCGCGGCCTCGCCATCATCTCGCTGCTGGCGATCGCGCCGGGGGAGGCCCCGGTCTAGGGTTTCGACATGGTGGACCGGGTGCGGTTGTCGCTCGACATCGGACGGTTCGACGACGCGGCGTCGTGATCGCCCGGCACGACGGCGAGTGGGCCGGGATGTCCGCCACGTCGCTGCATGCGGAGCAGAGTTTCGCCTTCTCCGAGATGACCGGCGTGCTCCGGCCCTTTCGCGGCCGGGGCTTGTCGCTCGCCATGAAGCTGCTCGCGGTCCGGTTCGCCCGCGAGGCCGGCTACCGCAAGCTGGTCACGTTCCATCACCCGCGCAACGGGACCGCCATCGCCATGAACCGCCGCCTCGGCTTCACCGGGTAGTGCTGTCCGAGGGCGGCACTCCGGCGACCGCCGTCAGCGGCCGGAGCGTTCGTCGTCGACCGCGAGGAGCATGTCCGCGACCGGGAGGCGACCGCGGCGGGCGCCGGTCCGGGCCGGAGCCGCGCGCGTCGGCAGGCCGACGAGGGCCTTGACGATCCCGATCACGGGACCGTCTCCAGGATCGTGGCGGTGCCGGCGAGGTGCGGGTGCTCGTCGATCGTGATCTGCCGACCTGGGCGCAGGCCACGCCAGTCGGCGGGGGTCAGCGGGGCCAGCCGGACCGAGCCGGTCGATCCGGGGGCCAGCGACGGGGCGTATTCGACCCAGATCCGGGCCGCGCGCGGGTCGTCCCGGCCGATGTCCCACCGGACGCGGGCGATGCCGCGGCCCGGGATGGGGCCGCCAGCGGTCAGGCCGAGCGACGCCCGCAGGACACCGTGGACGCTCTCCCACCGGCCCCAGCGGCACCACGCGGCGACCGGGCGCAGGCGCATCAGGTCGGCCGCGCCGATCAGCAGGTCCCACCAGTCCGGGGGCGGGCGCCGCCCGTCGGCCGGCTCGGCCAGCAGGCCGAGGGCGACCTCGTACTCGCCGTGGGCCAGAGCCTCCCGGGCACCGGCCGCGGCCGGACTTTCCGGTGGTGTCGCGGCGAGGGCCCGCGTCAGCAGGTCGGTCAGATCGTCCACGGAAGAGATTCTTACGCGGCCAGCATGGCGTAGCGGCCGCCGGACCCGACGAGGTCGTCGTGGGTGCCCTCCTCGAGGACGTGGCCGTGGTCGACCACCACGATCTGGGCGGCGTCGCGGATCGTCGACAACCGGTGGGCGATCGTCACCGTGGTGCGGCCGACCGACAGTTCGTCGAAGGCGCGCTGCACCGCCCGCTCGGTCTCGGTGTCGAGCGCGCTGGTCGCCTCGTCGAGAACCAGGACGCGGGGGTCGCGCAGCAGCGTGCGGGCGATCGCGATGCGCTGCTTCTCGCCGCCTGAGAAGCGGTGGCCCCGGGAGCCGACCATCGTGTCGTAGCCGTCGGGGAGCGACGCGATCAGCTCGTGGATCTGGGCCGCCCGCGCGGCCGCCTCGATCTCGGCGTCGGTGGCGGACGGCCTGGCGTAGCGCAGGTTCTCCCGCACGGTCGTGTGCATCAGGTACGTCTCCTGGGAGACGACGCCGACCACGTTCGACAGGTCGGCGAAGGACAGGTCGCGCAGGTCGACCCCGTCGATCGTGACGCGGCCCGACGTCGGGTCGTAGAGGCGGGCGATCAGCGCGGCGATCGTGCTCTTGCCGGAACCGGTCTCGCCCACGAGCGCGAGTGAACCCCCGGCGGGCACGTCCAGGCTCAGGCCCTGCACGGCGGGGGCGGTGCTCCCCGCGTACGAGAAGGTGACCCCCTCGAAGCGCAGGTGGCCGCGCGGAGCCGTCAGGCGCACCGGGCGGGCCGGCTCCTCGATGTCGACCGGCAGATCGAGGTATTCGAAGATGCGCGCGAACAGCGCCAGCGACGAGGTGAGCGAGACGCCGACGTTGAGCAGGCCGAGCAGCGGGCGGAACAGGCCCGACTGGAGCGCGGTGAACGCGACCAGCGTGCCGATGCTCATCGCGCCGCGGGTCGCCGGGAGGCCGGCGGCCAGGTAGATCACCGCGGGGATGGCCGCGAACAGCACGCTCATCGAGGCCATCCGCCAGCGGCCGGCGAGCTCGGAGCGCAGTTCGAGGTCGATCAGGCGCTCGGAGGAGGCGGTGAAGCGCCGGATCAGCGCGGGCGCGGTGCCGAGGGTCTTGCTCAGCTGGACGCCGCCGATCGACAGGCCCTCCTCGATGGTGACGTTGAGATCGGCGAGCTCCTTCTGGCGCTGGTCGGTGATCTCGCGGCGCATCCGGGCGACCCGGCGGGTCAGCCACACCGACGGCGGGAGCACGACCAGGGAGATCAGCGAGAGCCGCCAGGAGAGGGCGGCCATGGCGACCGCGGTGGCGACGGTCGTCGTGAGGTTGGCGGCGATCGACGTGGCGGTCGAGGTGACGACCGATTCCATGCCGCCGATGTCGTTGGTGATGCGCGACTGCACCTCGCCGGTGCGGGTGCGGGTGAAGAAGGCGATCGACTGGCGCTGCAGGTGGGTGAAGACCTCGGTGCGCAGGTGGTGCATGACCTTCTGGCCGACGGCGGTCGAGATCCAGGTCTGGACCACGCCGAGGGCGGACGTCACGGCGGCGACGCCGACCATGCCGGCGACGAGCAGGACCAGCAGGCGTACGTCGTTGTGCGGCAGCGCCCGGTCGAGCACGGCGCGCAGCAGGAACGGCGAGGCCATGCCGACGATCGAGGACACGACGATGATCAGGACGACGATGGACAGGGACGTCTTGTGATCGGTGAACAGGGCGCCGATGCGCTGGAGGGAGACGCTGCGGGCCTGGGCCTTCTCGGCGGCGGTGTTCTTTCGGGCGGGGCGGGGCAAGGGCGGATCCTTTCGGCCGGTGCAACATGCTGAGGTTACCTCATTATGAGGCTGCAACGCGGTCGCCCGGTAGGGTATTCCGGTGACCTCCTCCTCCCACGACGGCGACCGCCTGGCCGAGGCGTTCTGGACGGTCGCGCGGCGCCTGCGCCACCGCACCAAGGTCGCGCTCGAACCGTGGGAGCTGTCGCCGTCGCTCGCCCGGGCGCTGAGCGTGCTCGCCCGCGACGGGGACCTGCGGCTGAGCGCGCTGGCCGAGAGGCTGCGCATCGTGCCCCGGTCGGCGACCGAGGTGGTCGACGATCTGCAGCGCCTGGGGCTCGTCGACCGGCGGCCCGACCCCGACGACCGGCGGGCGGTCCTCGTCGCACTGACCGCCGACGGCGAACGGACCTCGCACGCCATTCAGGAAGCGCGGCAGGCCGAGGGGGAGCGCTTCTTCGCCGCGCTCGACGCGTCGGACCGCGCCGATCTGGCGCGAGTGCTGCGCAAACTCAGCGAACTGTAGCCTTCGCGAATCGCTCGGCGACCCGCCGCACGGCCGCCGTCAATTCCGGGCCTTCCTCGACCACGAAATCGAACGGGACCGTGGCCAGCCACTCCTGGGCGTACATCGACGGGTTGCCGGTGCTGCCGGTCAGCACGCAGCGGTCGTCGCCGTCGGGTTCGAGGCGGCCCATCGGCCCGCGGATCCACGGCGCCACCCGCGCGTGCGGGGCCTGAAAGACCACCCGGGTCGGATATTTCCACCCCGCGCCGAGATTCTGTTCCAGCGCTGCCACCGGATCCAGATCGTCCGGCGGCGCGAAGACTCGCGCCGTTTTCCGTACGCCGCGGATCCGGTCCACCCGGTAGGTGCGGATCGCGTCCGCCCGATGGGACCGGCAGAGCAGATACCACCGGCCGTACCGCACGACGACCGCCCACGGATCGACGTCGGTGTCCCACTCATCGCCGCTCTCCGCGCGATAGGTCACCGACACGCACTGCCGTTCGGCCACCGCGGTGACCAGTGCGCTCACGGTCGCCGGCTCGGGCCGGGCCGGGTTGCGGTCGGGGGCGGCCGACGCGTACGCCCGCAGAGCCGCCGCCTGGCGGCCGATGCCCTCGGGAAGCGCGCGGATCACCTTGCTGAGCGCCTCGCCGATCGGGTCCTCGGTGTCGATCGCGCCCGGCTGTCCGTCGAGGACCGCCATGACCAGGCCGAGCGCCTGCTCCTCGGTGAACACCACCGGTGGCAGCCGGGTGCCGCGGCCGAGCCGGTAGCCGCCGTAGGGGCCGCGGGCCGACTCGACCGGGATGCCGGCCTCGCGCAGGATGCCGATGTAGCGGCGGGCGGCGCGCTCGGTCACGCCGAGGTGCTCGGCCAGCTGGCCGGCGGTGGTGCCGGGCCGGGCCTGCAGCAGCTCGAGGGTGCGCAGGGCACGTGCGGTCGGACTTTGCACGGCTCGAATGTACCGGAAGCAGAACGTCCGGAATTGGTTCTAGGTTGTCGGTCATGACTTACGTGCTTGCTGCTGGACTGTGGATGCCCCCGACCGTGTGGGACCCGGTGCTTCCGCTGCTGGAGGGCGCCGTCCCGGTGACGTTGCCGGGCCAGGGCGACGGCAACGCCTCGGCGACCCTGGAGGATCAGGTGACGGCGGTCGTGGCCGCGGTGGACGCGGCCCCGGACCGGGTCGTGGTCGTCGGGC
>NZ_JBFBAD010000239.1:0-7837 GCF_040682075.1 Actinoplanes sp. NPDC051411
CCTTCTGCCGGAGGGCCCCGGGCCGGGCGTGGCCGAACGGGTCGTTGCCGCGGTTGAGCTGACGGCCGCCCCCCGGGCCGGCGGGGCCCCCCGGGCCGGGCCCCGGGCCGCCGCGCCCCCCCCCCCCGACCTGGTCAACGGGGGGCACGCGTGCCGGTGCCCACGAAAACAGGCGTCGGCGGTGGGAAGCCGTTGAAGTCGGAGGCGTACGCGAGCGTGTAGGCCCCGGTCGAGCCGAGATAGACGACGTCGCCGACCTGGATGGTGGCCGGCAACTCGACGCCGTAGGCGATCGTGTCGGTGCTGTCGCACGTCGGCCCGGTCACCGTGAAACGCAGGGTGTCGTCGTCCGGGCGGGTCGTCCACATCGGAAAGTCCCAGCCGCCCGGCGTCTGGAGCACCTCCATGAGGCCGTTGTAGACGCCCACCTCCACGTAGAGCCAGTTCTCGCCCTCGCGGGTCTCGCGCCCGATCACGGTCGCGGCCATCACCGACGACTCGGCCACCAGATGACGGCCGGGCTCGGCGACGAGCAGCCTCGGGGCGTACGGGAGCAGGCTCGCGACCGCCGAGGTCACGACCGTCCCGATCTCGCCGATCGTCGGCACGTCGGAGGTGTAGCGGGCCGGGAACCCGCCGCCCAGGTCGAGCATCTCCAGTTCGATGCCGTCGGCCAACAGCATGTTCATCAGCTCGCCGGCGTCGCCGATCGCGTCGTGCCACGCCTTCGCGTTGGTGCACTGCGAGCCGACGTGGAAGGTCACGCCGTACGGCCGCAGCCCCAGCCGCTTGGCCAGCAGCATCAGGTCGTACGCGTCCTCGACGTCGGTGCCGAACTTGCGCGACAGCGGGAACACGCTGTTGGTGTCGTCGACCCGCAGGCGTACGTAGACCGCGGCGCCGGGCGCGTGCTCGGCGATCTTGGCGAGCTCGTTCGGGGAGTCGAAGCTGAACCGCCACAGGCCGGCCACGGCCGCCTCGGCGATGTGGGACGGCGGCTTGACCGGGTTGCTGTAGAGCACCTCGGCCGGGTCGACCCCGATCGCCTGGAGCATGCGCAGCTCACCCAGCGACGCGATCTCGAAGCCGGCCCCGCGGGCGGCCAGCGTCCGCAGGATCTCCGGCGACGGGTTGCACTTCATCGCGAAGCGGGTGCCGACTCCGGGCATCGCCGCCTCGAACGCGGCGTGCCGCTGCGCGACCAGGTCGAGGTCGGTCACCAGGTAGGGCGTCGGCATATCGATCACACCGAGGGTGGTTGGCCAGATCTCGGGCGCGACAACGGTCATCGAATAACTCCTGATCGGGGGTGGTGGTCAGGGGGCGAGCTCTTCGTCGGGCGTCGGGCTCCGGCCGTCGGGCCTCGGGTTTCGGGCTTCGGGCTTCGGCTTCGGGCTTCGGGCTTCGGGTTTCGGCTTCAGGCGGAGAGTTCGGCGCCCTCGCGGAGCAGGCGGCCGGCCTCGTCGGCCGGGACCGGGCGGGAGAAGTAGTAGCCCTGGGCGAAGTGGCAGCCCATCTCGCGCAGCGCGGCGAGCTGGCCGAACTCCTCGATGCCCTCGGCCACGGTGTCCATGCCCAGGCTCTTGCCGAGCTGGACGATGGTGTCGGCCAGCGCGGTGTCGTCGGTCAGCGCGCCCAGCCGCTCGACGAACGAGCGGTCGATCTTGAGCGTGTCGACCGGGAACCGCCGCAGGTAGGCCAGCGACGAGTAGCCGGTGCCGAAGTCGTCGATGGCCAGCGTCACGCCGAGCGCCTTGAGCCGCACCAGCTGCTCCAGGTTGTCGTCGGTGTCGGTCATCAGCACGCTCTCGGTCATCTCCAGGCAGAGTTGCTGGGCCGGCATGCCGGTCTCGGCCAGGATCTGGGCCACCACCTCGACCAGGTCGGCCCGGTCGAACTGGCGCACCGACACGTTGACCGCCATCTTGATCGGGCGGCCGGCCTCGCCCTGGCTCCACTCGACGGCCTGCCGGCACGCCTCCTCGAGCACCCAGCGGCCCAGCGGAACGATCAGGCCGGTCGCCTCGGCGATCGGGATGAACTCGATCGGCGTGATCATGCCGCGCTCCGGGTGGTACCAGCGCACCAGCGCCTCGAAGCCGATCACCTCGCTCGTGGCCAGGTCGACCGTCGGCTGGTAGTGCAGCCGCAGCTGCCCGCGCTCGAGGGCCACCCGCAGGTCGGACTCCAGCTCGAGCCGCGCGACCAGGCCGGCCAGCATCTGCGGGTCGTAGCTGGCGAAGCTGCCGCCGCCGGCCGACTTCGCCTTGTACATCGCCAGGTCGGCGTTGCGCATCAGCTGCTCGGCGCCGTCCGCCTTGGCGTCGTCGGCCAGCTCGAGGATCTCCCCGATGCCGCTGTTCCCGATGTCCTTGAACGAGGCCAGCCCGATGCTGGCCTGCACGTGGATGTTGCGGGTCTCGCTGGCGAACGGCTCCTCGAGCACATCGACGATGCGCTGGGCCACCGACTCGGCCTCCTCGACGCCGATCGGCGACTCGATGAGCACCGCGAACTCGTCGCCGCCGAACCGGGCGACCACGTCGCCCTCGCGTACCGAGGCGCGCAGCCGGTCCGCGACCTGCACCAGCAGCTGGTCGCCGGCCAGGTGGCCGAGGCTGTCGTTGACCTCCTTGAACCCGTCCAGGTCGAGGAAGAGCACGGTCACGTCCTCGTCGTCGCCGCGGCGCCGGAGGGCCTCGGCGACCCGCTCCCGGAACAGGGCCCGGTTGGCCAGCTGGGTCAGCGCGTCGTGGTACGCCTCGTGCACCAGTTGGTCCTGGAGCTCCTTGCGCTCGCTGATGTCGCGGGTGTTGAGCACCAGGCCGGCCACGCTCGGGTCGCCGAGCAGGTTGGTGATCGTCATCTCGGCCTGCCGGCGGCGGCCGTCACGATGCTGGACGGTGATCTCGAGGACGGTCGTCGCGTACGGCCGGCCCGCCACCTGGCGCAGCGCCTGGGCCAGCCGCAGACCCGACTCGGGGTCGAGCAGCTTGGTCAGCCGCTTGCCGGCCAGCGCCTGGGCCGGGAAGCCGAAGACCCGCTGCACCGACTCGCTCTGGTAGAGCACGTCGGCCTCCGGGCTGACCACGGTGACGACGTCCGAGCTGTGCTGCACGAGGGCGTGGAAGCGCTGCTCGGAGGCGAACAGCTCGGCCGTACGGTCGGCGACCCGGGTCTCCAGGTTGCGGGTCAGGTTGCGGTTCTCCCGCAGGGTGATGAGCTGGCGTCCGATGATCAGCAGGATCAGGGCCGACCGGGTGTACGCCACGAACATCGTGCTGTGGCCGGTGCGGGCGTACCAGAAGACGGTGGTGACCAGCGAGCCGAGCACCGCGACGTACGGGAGCAGGATGCCGACCGGCTGCATGCCGTCGAAGCCCTGGTCGTCCTCGTCGAGCGTGCTCGCGACCGGCTTGCGGGCGGCCAGCAGCACCAGGCAGAAGCCGAGGAACCAGCCGATGTCGGTGGCGCCGCCGGAGGCGTACTTGCCGACCAGGTTGAGATAGGCGTACCCGATGTCGGAGGCGGCGAAGGCGCCGATGCCGGCGCCGACCAGGGCCAGGCTGGCGAAGGTCGAGCCGTGCCGGCGCTGGAGGGCCAACATGTAGAGCACCATCGTCAGCATCACCACGTCGCCCAGCGGGTAGGCGAGGCTGGCGTAGAGGGCGAGCGTGTTGCTCTGGCCCGCGGCGATCAGCGGCTGGATCACGAAGATCCAGGCCATCAGCACGAACGAGCAGCCGACCATCAGGCCGTCGAGCACGCTGCGGACCCGGTTGGCCAGGGCCTGGGCGACACTGGGAAGGGTCAGCAGGCCGGTCGTGGTAAAGACGATCATGCCGAGGTAGCCGATGTCGGCCTCGGACGGCAGCGGCACCTCGCGGCCCAGGAAGGTCTGCAGATAGACCGAGTACGCCTGGCCGAGGCCCCAGCTCAGCACGCCGAGCCCGAGGAACGCCCAGCCCCAGCGCATCCGCCCGGTGAACCACCGGGCGCGCAGCAGGCAGGCGCCGGCCGCGGCGAGTGCGGACAGGCCGAGCCCGAAGTTGGAGACCGTCTGGCCCACGTGGCCGCCGCCCATACCGGAGCTGAGCACGGTCGCGAAGCCGAGGACGATCAGGCCGACGACCACGCACAGGCGGGTCCAGCCGCGGCGGTCGCCGGCCGGCCGCTCGAGGTCGGTGGCCTCGGGCGGCGATTCGGTCAGGGCTGCCATCAGACGGTTCTCCGGTCCGGTGGTGACCGCCCCGGGATGGGCGGTCAACCCGGGAGATCGGGTCGGCGAGCCGGCCCTTGAGGCTTCGGCCGAAGGTGTACGGGTGCAAATCGGGTGCAGGTCCATTGACTTTCGCCGATGCGCGGTGACAACGTTGTCGGCGATCGTCTACCTGGAGGTCCGCCATGCGTCGCCTCGCCGTCGCCGTCCTGGCCGCAGCCGCCACCGTTTCGGTCCCGTCGTCCGCCTCGGCGGCTCCCGCCCCATCACCCGTCGATCTGGTCCGGCCCTTCGTCGGCACCGAGAACTTCGGCAACACCTTCCCGGGCGCGAGCGCACCGTTCGGGATGGTCCAGGTGAGCCCGGACACGGGCGGTCAGGGCGGGTACGACTACAAACAGTCGTCGCTGTACGGCTTCAGCCAGACCCACCTCTCCGGGGTCGGGTGCGGGGTGGCCGGCGAGCTGCCGGTCATGCCGACGACCGGTCCGGTGACCGGCGTCGACCCGTCCGCCTACAAGTCGGACTTCTCGCACTCCGACGAGGAGGCGTCACCCGGCTACTACCGGGTCGGGCTGTCGACCTACGGCATTCAGGCCGAGCTGACGGCGACCGCGCGCACCGGATGGCAGCGCTACACGTTCCCGGCCACCGGGCAGGCGAACGTGCTGTTCAACACCGGCCGGGCCAACCAGAGCGTCTTCGACTCGGAGATCCACGTGGTCGGCGACCGCACCCTCGAGGGCCGGGTGCACGCGGGCGGATTCTGCGCCGGCAAGGACGACCACACCGTCTACTTCTCGGCGTCCTTCGACCGGCCGTTCGCGGCCTACGGCACCTGGCGGGGAAACACGCTCGGTTCCGGGCGGGATGCGGCGGGCACGGGCGGTAACGGGGCCTACGTCACGTTCGACGCCACGAGCGACCACGACGTGGTGCTCAAGGTCGGGCTGTCCTACACCGGAGTCGCCGGGGCGCGGGCCAATCTCGCCGCCGAAACCGGCTCCGGCTACGACTTCGACCAGGTGCACTCCGCGCTGCGGGCCTCCTGGGCCTCCGCTCTAGCGAAGATCAAAATCTCCGGGGGTACGGCCGAGCGCCAAGCCGTGTTCTACACCGCGCTCTACCACTCCCTCCTGCACCCCAACCTGGCCGGCGACGTGGACGGGGCGTACGCCGGGTTCGACAAGGCGGTGCACCAGGCCTCCGGATACACGCCTTATCAGAACTTCTCGCTGTGGGACACGTACCGGCCGCAGAACCAGCTGCTCGAAATGCTGCAGCCGGCGGTCGCGCGGGACGTGGCGCTGTCGGTCGTCGCGATCGGGCGGGACGGCGGATGGCTGCCACGGTGGGCGCTGGCCAACAGCGAAACCAATATCATGACCGGCGACCCGGTGACGCCGTTCCTGGTCGAGGCGTGGTCCAAAGGGCTGCTGGCCGGACACGCCGACGAGGCCTACCAGCTGCTGCGGAAGAACGCGCTGGCCCAGCCGCCCGCGACCACCCCCTACAACGGCCGGACCGGGGTCACCTACTACTCGGATCGCGGCTACATCCCGTCCGGGCTGGCGCTGGGCACCGACTGCGTCGCCAAAGGCGGGGACAACGACTGCCAGCATCCGGCCTCGGCGACCCTCGAATACTCAGCCGCCGACGCGGCGCTCGCGCAGATGGCGGCCGGGCTGGGACACTCGGCGGATGCCCGGCTCTTCGCGGGACGCGGGCAGTGGTGGCGCAACCTGTGGGACTCCTCGACCGGGCAGTTCCGGCCGCGAACCGTCGCCGGAACGTGGCTGACACCCTACGACCCGGTGGCGGCCGACGAGCAGTTCCACGAGGGCGGCGCCTATCAGTACCAGTGGCTGGTGCCGCAGGATCCGGCGGGACTCGTCGCCCAGATGGGAGGCCGTCGCGCGACCCAGGATCGGCTGGACAGCTTCTTCGCGTACCCGAAGCTTTTGAAAGACCCGGGCGGCACCGCCCGGACCGACTGGATCGCCAGCCCCTACGACTACTACGCGAAGCCGACCTACAACCCGAACAACGAGCCCGACCTGCTCGCGCCGTACATGTACCACTGGGCCGGCGCCCCGGCGAAGACCGCGACCGTGGTGCGGGCCGCGATGACCCTGTTCACCACCGGCCCCGACGGCATGACCGGCAACGACGACCTCGGCACGATGAGCGCCTGGTACGTCTTCTCCTCCCTCGGCCTCTACCCGACGATGAGCGGCGCCAACTTCCTGGCCGTGTCGACGCCGCAGTTCCCGTCGGCGGTCGTCGACGTGGCCGGACATCCGTTGACGATCACCGCGCCGGGAGTCTCCGACAGCGCCCGCTACCTGCAGCGAGCCCGGGTGAACGGCCGGAACCTGACGAACAACTGGCTGCCCTGGTCGGCCATCGCCCGCGGCGGCTCGATCGCCCAGACCGTGGGCTCCACGCCGTCGTCGTGGGGCACGACGCCGTCGGCCGAGCCACCGTCGATCAACCACGCGCCGCTCGACAACCGCACCCACCTGGACGCGGCCATCACCCCGTCCGGCGCCGCACTGCCCGCGGCCGCTGTCAGCGTCTCTGAACAGACCGGTCTAGCCACACGTCGAGCGGCCGATTCGCCGAGCCGCACCCCGGCCGCCACGATCGGAGTGGCCGCCGGTTCGCAGGCCAAGTTCACCGTCGACCTGGTCGGCCAGGCCCCCGGCATCCTCGTCCCGCGCGTCTCGGCAACCGCCCCGGACGGCTGGCGGGTGTCGGTGACGCAGCCAGGCGTACTCGTCTCGCACCACCTGCCGGTCTCCGGCCACGCGCCCATCACCGTGACCGCACCACCCGACGTACCGGTCGGCACCTACCCGCTCACCGTGACCGTCCGCGGGGTCAAGCCGCTGACCGCCTCCCTGATCGTCCGCACCCCGCTGACCTGCGTCGCGGCCTCAGGCACTCCGTGCGCCGTCGACCTGAGCGCGGAACGCACCCTCGACGGCACCGCGACCGTCGCCGACCCGTCATCCGGCAACTTCGACGGCGGCGGCTGGAGCTACGACGCCGCCCTGTTCCCGCCCGCCGGCCCGGTCACCTGGAACGGCGTCACCTACGACGCCCCCGACCCGACCGGCACCGCGGCCAACTTCGTCCCCGCCGAAGGCCAGCCCCTGCTCCTGCCGGCCGCCCCGCACAGCTCCGTACAGCTGGTCGCGACCAGCCACAACGGGCCGGTCAGCGGCGTCCTCACCCTCGGCTACACCGACGGGTCGGTCCAGTCGGTGCCGCTGACGATCGCCGACTGGTGTGGCGGGGCGACCGCCGGCACGACGACGGTCCTGGCCATGGACCATCGCATCAAGGCCGGCCAGGGCGTCGACGGCCCACCGACCAGCCTCTTCGGAGCGACCATCCCCCTTGCGGCGGGCAAGCAGCTGCGCTCGATCTCGCTGCCGGACGACTCGCGGATGCTTCTCTACGCCCTGACTCTGATGTGACCCTGGGCCTGCCATCCTCGCGGCCGGTGCTGGTGATGGGTCTTTCGCGGGGTGCTTTCTTGCGGTCGGACGCGATTTGGGGCGAGGGTGACCAAGGTCGAGGTAAAGCATCTAGTTCGATCTTGGTCACCCT
>NZ_JBFBAD010000240.1:0-7704 GCF_040682075.1 Actinoplanes sp. NPDC051411
GTGGGTGTCTGGTTTTTCCGCGTCCCCCCGCCGCTTTTGGCCCTCGGCCCCCGGGGCGGAATCCGGGGCTTGTACTTTCCCCGCGGCGGCCAGGCCGGCGAAGCCCTTGCCGGCGTCCCCGGCCCGGGCCGCCTCGATGGTCGCGTTGAGCGCGAGCAGGTTGGTCTGCTCGGCGATCGAGGTGATCAGCTTGACGACCTGGCCGATCTCGGCGCTCGACCGGCCGAGCTGGCCGATCGTCTCGCCGGCCTGGCGGGCGCTCTCGACGCCGCTGGCGGCCACCCCGGCGGCCATGCTGGCGCTGCCCGAGATCTCGCGGATCGCCGCGTTCATCTCCTCGGTGCCCGACGCGACGGTCTGCACGCTGCGGGAGACCTCCTCGGCCGCGGTGGCGACGCGTTCGGACTGGCCGGAGGCGTCACCGGCGGCGTCCGAGATGCGGCCGGCCGCGGCGGTCAGTTCGCTGGAGGCGCCGGCCAGCGTACGGCTGTTCTCGCCGATCGTGCCGAACGTGGTCAGCAGCACGTCGACCGTCTCGTTGACCGCCCGGCCCATGGTGGCGAGCTCGTTGCGGCCGGCGTGCGGGGCGCGGACGGTCAGGTCCTTGGTCGCCATGTCGCGCAGCGCGTCGCAGGTCAGCCGGAGCGGGATCGTGATGCTGCGGGTGACCAGCACGGCGAGGAGCGCGGCCACGGCGAGACAGATCAGCCCGATGATGATCATCAGCGTCCGCGCGGTGCCGGCCGCGTCGTCGGCCGAGGTCTGGGCCGCCACGGCGGCGGCGGAGGCGAACCCGTTCAGCCGGTCCACCGCGTCGAAGATCTGGCCCATCGTCGTCACCTCCTGACCGGCGATGAGGCCGTTGGCCTGGTTGCGCCCGGCCACGGTGCCCGTCCGGTAGGCCGTGATCGCCTGCTGGTCGGTGCTCATGAACTGCTCGAACGACTGCGAGATGGCGGTCAGCACGGCCTGCTCGTCGCCGGTCAGCGGGTGCTTCTGCACGGTGGCCAGGTCGTCGCGGAAGGCCGCGGTCGAGGCCAGGAACTTGGCCCGGGACCCGACGGAGTCCTCGGTCGCGCCGTTGACCCCGCGCGTGATGTCCAGCGCGTAGGCGTTCTGCCAGCCGTTGAAGTCGGCGGTCCGGAACTTCGTGACCAGCGCGTCCCGCCGGAGACTGGTGGCGGCCGCGAGCTTGCCGGTCGCGTTCTGGGCCCGGTTCTGGCCCCACACGCCGATCGCGACCGCGACCACCAGGCAGAGGCACACACAGGTGAACGCGCCGGCCAGCCGCGCGCCGATCGAAACGTTGCCGAACAGCCGCATGCTCGCCCTCTCACTTCGGTTCGATGATGACGATATGACGGGTTTGCCGGGCACGCGGGAGCCTTTCGAAAACAACACAGACGCACATTCGGGCAGGCCTGGAAGTCACAAAAGCCATCGGACATTGACCCAATCGACCAGCCCACGTAACTTTCTTAACGGGTCGATCCTCGTCTATGTGTCAGCGCCGCGGCCGCTGCGCCGGCCATCCCCATCCCCCTTCACCAGGGAGTCCTCCCCATGCGCAGACATCGATCCCCGGTGCTCGCCGCCTTCCTCGTGCTCGTCGCCGCCGTCTTCGGCCTGGCCCTGGCGTCCCCCGCCTCGGCCGCCGGCACGCTCCCCTGCGACCTCTACGCCTCCGGTGGCACCCCGTGCGTCGCCGCCCACTCGACCACGCGGGCCCTCTTCGGCGCCTACAGCGGCCGCCTCTACCAGGTCACCCGGGCCTCCGACGGCGCCGCCCACGACGTCGGCACGCTGGCCGCCGGCGGCTACGCCAACGCCGCCGACCAGGACGCCTTCTGCAACGGCACGACCTGCCGGATCACCCGGATCTACGACCAGACGACCCGGCACAACGACCTGTCGATCGCCCCCGACGGCGGCGCGGGCAGCGGCGACCGCGGCGCCGACGCGAGCGAGATCGCGGTCACCGCGGGCGGTCACAAGGTGTACGGCGTCTGGGTCTCCCCGGGCGTCGGCTACCGCTACACCGGTGTCGCGTCGGGCGTGGCCGTCAACGGCCAGCCCGAGGGCGTCTACATGGTCGCCAGCGGCACCCACGTCAACTCGGACTGCTGCTTCGACTACGGCAACGCCGAGTCCACCCCGTACGACACCGGCAACGGCCACATGGACGCCGTCAGCATCGCCACCACCTGCTACTTCGCCCCCTGCCAGGGCTCCGGCCCGTGGATCGAGGCGGACATGGAGAACGGCATGTTCCAGGGCGGCAACGGCTCCAACCCCAACCCGGGCAACAACTCGCCCTTCGTCACCGCGGTGCTGAAGAACAACGGCCAGACGACGTACGCCCTCAAGGGCGGCAACTCCCAGTCCGGCGGCCTGAGCACCTGGTGGAACGGGTCGCTGCCGACCGACAAGCAGGGCTACCGGCCGATGCACCAGGAGGGCGGCATCATCCTCGGCATCGGCGGCGACAACAGCAACCGCAACCGGGGCACCTGGTTCGAGGGCGCGATGGTCGCCGGCTATCCGGCCGACGCGACCGAGAACGCGGTGCAGGCCAATGTGGTCGGTGTCGGCTACGCCGGCCAGACCAACGTGCCCAACGGCCCGGCCGGCACGATCACCGGCCCGGGCGGCAAATGCGTCGACGTGGCGGCCGACGACACCGGGGCGAACGGCGCCGGGGTCCAGCTCTGGGACTGCCAGAACTACGCCGAGGACCAGTACTGGACACACTTCCCGGACAACAGCCTGCGTACGCTCAACCGCTGCCTCGACGTCAACGGCAACGGGACCGCCAACAACACCCAGGTCGAGCTCTGGGACTGCAACGGCGTGGGCGGTCAGAAGTGGATCCAGCAGGCCGACGGTTCACTGAGGAACCCGCAGTCCGGCCGGTGCCTCGACTCGCCGAGCGGGGCGACCGGCAACGGCACCCGGCTGCAGATCTACGACTGCAACGGCAGCGCGGCGCAGAAGTTCGCGGTCAACGGCGGCGGCACCACGCTCGGCCCGGGCGGCAAGTGCGTCGACGTCGCGGCCGACGACAGCGGCGCCAACCAGACCGCGGTGCAGCTCTGGGACTGCCAGACCTACGCCGCCGACCAGCACTGGTTCCACCAGTCCAACGGGTCGCTGCGGGCGCTCGGCCGCTGCCTCGACATCAACGGCAACGGCACGGCCAACAACACCCAGGTCGAGCTCTACGACTGCAACGGCGTCGGCGGCCAGGTCTGGCAGCAGCAGGCCGACGGCTCGCTGAAGAACCCGCAGTCCGGACGCTGCCTCGACTCGCCCAACGGTGCCACCGCCAACGGGACCCGGCTGCAGATCTACGACTGCAACGGCAGTGCGGCCCAGAAGTTCGCCCTTTCGTAGTTCAGACCCGGAAACGGGCCACGACCGTACGCAATTCGTCGGCGACCCGGGTGAGCTCGGAGACCGAGGCGTCAGCCTCGCCGAGCGCACCCGTGGTCGCCTGCACCGCCTCGGCGACCGAGTTGATGTTCCCGGCGATGTTCGAGCTGCCGCTGGCCGCGTCGCCGATGCTGCGGCTCATCTCGTTGGTCGTCGCGGTCTGCTCCTCGACCGCCGACGCGATCGTCACCTGGTAGTCGTTGATCTCGGAGATGATCCGGGAGATCTCGGCGATCGCCTCGACCGCGCTGGTCGTGTCGGCCTGGATCGCCTCGACCCGGCGCGAGATGTCCTCGGTCGCCTTCGCGGTCTCCTGGGCCAGGTCCTTGACCTCGGTCGCGACCACGGCGAAGCCCTTGCCCGCCTCGCCGGCCCGGGCCGCCTCGATCGTCGCGTTGAGGGCCAGCAGGTTCGTCTGCTCGGCGATCTGGGTGATCACCTTGACCACGTTGCCGATCTCCTCCGAGGACGTGCCCAGCTTGGCCACGGTCTCGTTGGTGGACTGGGCCACGCCGACCGCGCTGGAGGCGACCTGGGCGGCGTTGTTCGCGTTCTCGGCGATCTCGCGGATCGACGCGCCCATCTCGTCGCTGCCCGCGGCCACCGACTGCACGCTGGTCGACACGTCACCGGCACTCGCGGCCACGACGCCGGCCTGCGAGGACGCCTCGCGGGCTCCGGCGGCCAGCCGGGCGGTCACCTCGGTCAGCCGCTCGGTGCCCTCGCCGAGGGTCCGCGCGCCGTGGGTCAGCGCGAGCACGGTGCCGCGCAGTCCTTCTCGGGCCCGGTTCACCTCCTCGGCCATCACGCCGAGTTCGTCGCGGCCGTTGACCTGGGCCGGAACCGTGAGGTCGCCCTCGGCCACGGCGTGCAGCGCCTCCGAGACGGTGGTCAGCTGCCGCCGGACCAGACGCACCACGGCCACGCCGATCAGCGTCGCCAGCACGAAGCCGACGACCAGCGCGAGCAGCGTGACGAGCCGGGCCCGCGAGTATGCCTTGGCCGCGTCGGACTGCATCTTGTCGGCCTCGACGTCCTCCCGCTGCTGCAGCGCGGCCAGTGAGGCGTTGGCCTCGCCGTCGACCTGGTTGAAGACGGCGGTCTGGGTCTCGGGCGTCGGCTTGGTGTAGGGCGCCGAGATCGGCATGTTGAACAGCACCGCGTTGCGCAGGGCCCGGTAGTGCGCCTCGGCCGACACGAACTTGTCGAGCTCGCTGACCCGCGCGGGTGCGTTGGCGGCGATCTGGCGGTAGGAGGCGGCGGCCTTGTCGACGACCGCGTCACCCGCGAACACCGCCGCCTTGCCGATCGTCGCGGCCTGGGCGTTGGCGGCCGACCGGAAGACGAGGCCGCCGCGATACATCGCCGCGAGCCCGTGATACATGGTGGCGACCTGCTGGAGGCTGTCGACGTGGTCGTTCTTCATGGTCTGCAGGTCTTCGCTCAGCGCGGACATCCGGTTGATCGACAGGACGGCGACGAGGATCGCCACCACGCCCACGCTGGCCGCCGCGAACGAGGTCTTCACCGTCATGCTGCGGTCGCCGAGGATGCGGGCGGTGAGCCCTCGCTGCGACATGCCCGACAATTGTTTGGTGTCGGACATCCCGACCATGACGGACCTCCCGGTTCGGTGACTCGAATCGGCTCAACTGTAGAGACGGTTTCGCGTATATGGGATGAAAACCGCAAACCATGCGCGTTCTTAGCTCACACGTATTACCGCCGTGTTAAAGCGGAGCGTGGTTACGGTCGCACCGTACGAAGGTGGTCAGTCGGTAACATCCAGGCGCCGCGCCAATGTCGTCCCGGCTCTTTCCGCGCGACGCTCCCGAGGAGACGACATGCCGTTCAAGGCTGAATACATCTGGGTCGACGGCACGCAGCCGACGGCCAAGCTCCGGTCCAAGACCAAGATCGTCGACGACGGCGCCGACCTGCCGATCTGGGGCTTCGACGGCTCGAGCACCAACCAGGCGCCGGGCGACAAATCCGACTGCGTGCTCAACCCCGTCCTCAGCTGTCCCGACCCGATCCGCGGCGGCGACAACGTGCTGGTCATGTGCGAGGTACTGCTGATCGACGGCACACCCCACCCGACCAACACCCGGGCCGCCTGCACCGCGCTGGCCTCGCAATACGAGGACCAGGAGCCGATCTTCGGCATCGAGCAGGAATACACGTTCTTCAAGGACGGCCGCCCCTACGGTTTCCCGGTCGGCGGCGGCTACCCGGCCCCGCAGGGCGGCTACTACTGCGGCGTCGGGGCCGACGAGGTCTTCGGCCGCGAGATCGTCGAGAAGCACATGGACGCCTGCCTCACCGCCGGCCTGCACCTGAGCGGCATCAACGCCGAGGTCATGCCCGGGCAGTGGGAGTTCCAGATCGGACCGGTCGCCGCCCCGCGGGTCGCCGACGAGCTGTGGGTCGCCCGCTGGCTGCTCTACCGCATCGCCGAGGAGTTCGGCATCGCCGCCACCCTCGACCCCAAGCCGGTCAAGGGCGACTGGAACGGCGCCGGCGCACACACCAACTTCTCGACCAACGCGATGCGCTCCGGCTACGACGCGATCATCACGGCGTGCGAGGCGCTCGGCAAGCGGGTCCCCGAGCACATCGCGGGCTACGGCGCCGGCATCGAGCACCGGCTCACCGGCATGCACGAGACGGCACCATGGAGCGAATACAGCTACGGCGTCTCCGACCGCGGCGCCTCGGTGCGCATCCCGTGGCAGGTCGAGAAGGACGGCAAGGGCTACATCGAGGACCGGCGCCCCAACGCCAACTGCGACCCCTACGTCACGACCGCGCTGATCATCGAGACCTGCTGTTCGGCGCTCGCCCAGCCGTGACCCTGCCGTTCGAGATCACCGCCGGGGACCCCGCGTCCCCGGTGGTGCTGCACGTGCCCCACGCCTCGCGCGACCTGCCCCCGTCGGCGCGGGAGAGCCTGCTGATCTCGCCGTCGGAACTGGAGGAGGAACTCGACCACCTGACCGACGCGCACACCGACGAGATCGCGCTGCTCGCCGCGGCCCAGGCGACCTCCCGGCCCTGGATCCTGCGGCACCGGTGGTCGCGGCTGGCGGTCGATCCGGAACGCTTTCCCGACGACCGGGAGGAAATGCGGGCGGTCGGCATGGGCGCCGTCTACACGCACGGCTATGCGGGGCGCAGGCTGCGCGACGAGGATTCCGTACGCGCCGGGACCGCGCTCCAAACGCATTTCGGGCCCTACGCGGCCGCGGTGCGGGATCTGGTCGCCGACCGGCTCGCGGTCTGCGGGCGCGCGGTGATCGTCGACGTCCACTCCTATTCGACACGTCCCCTACCGTACGAATTGCATGGCGCAAGCCCGCGCCCAGCGGTCTGCCTGGGCACGGACCGTTTCCACACGCCGGCCGATCTGGTTCTGGCCGCGAAAGCGGCATTCGTCGACGTCGGGCTCGATACGCCGTTCGCCGGTTGCTACGTGCCGCTGGAGTTCCACGGCCGTGAGCCGGCCGTGACCGCCCTGATGATCGAGATCCGGCGGGACGGCTACATGACCGAACCCGGCGGCCCACCGACCGCGGGCTTGCCGGTGCTCGCCGCGCGCCTGGCCGCGCTGGTCAACGCCGTGGCGTGACCAGTGGCAGGAGACCTCGTCGATGACCGCCTTCTCGGACGGCGGCTGCAGGTTCATCAGCAGGCCGAACCGCATCAGGTCGCGGCGTCAGCCGCTCCGGGTCGATCACACCGCGCTCGACGCCGCGCCGGAGGACCTCGTCGGGCCCGAACGGCGGCTGCCGGGCGGCTGCCGCGCGCGGGCTGTGTGCACGCTGAACCGCGCGGCCACCTCGGCCCGCGAGCGCGACGCGTAGGCCAGCACGGCGATCAGATCCCCGCGCAGCGTGCCGGTATCGGGCGTCGGGACCTACCGGGTATTCGCGTTCCTACGCCGCTTCGACGTTCTGCTTGCTCAAGCAGACCTCGGCTGGACCAGCCCGAAACCTCCGCCACGTGGCCGCCGCGGAACGCTGGACGTGGCTCGTGCCGGCCGCTTATACCCAGCTACGGGTCGCCCCGCCCAACGGTCGCGGACCCACAGCGGCTCTGGGAACGGGTCGCCGAGCCCGTGCGACTCAGTCCAGACCGTGTCCGAAGAGGCCGCGCGACAAAGCGGACAATCCGTCACCACACCGAAAACCGTTCCCGGCCCCCCGCCGCTCCGAAACCCTCGCGGCCCGGCCCGGCCCGGCCCGGCCCGGCCCGGCCCGGCCCGGCCAGGCC
>NZ_JBFBAD010000241.1:0-7613 GCF_040682075.1 Actinoplanes sp. NPDC051411
CTGGCGGGCGGCGGACCGGCTGGTGGCGCGCTGGCGGGCGGCGGACCGGCGGGCGGCGCGCTGGCGGGCGGCGGACCGGCGGGCGGCGCGCTGGCGGGCGGCGGACCGGCGGGCGGCGCGCTGGCGGTCCGCGGAGTGGCTGGGCGCGCGCTGGCTGGCCATGGGCTGGCCGGCAGCGGGCTGGCCGGCCGGGGACGGGCGGGCCGGTCGAGCGGCGCCGGAATGTCGGCCAGCCAGAGGTCAGCCGGCTCCGGGCTGCGCCGAGGCGGCCCCCAGATCGGCTCAACCGGATCTTTCCCGGCTCGACCCTCTTCGGCCCGATCAATTTCGACCCGCCGGGGCCCTCCCCCGTTTTCGATTCTCGCGGAAAAACGAAGATCGTGGGGGGCGCCTGTGGACAACTCGCTGCTGTGGACAGCGGCACTCTCGCTTGAGCCAGCTGTGCTATCGGAGGCGGCGGAGCGGCGATCGGAGAGCGGCCGCCGCCGGTCGGGCAGCGCGCGGCGGTCGGGCTCGTGCTGAAGCGGGGCGGACTGAAGCGGTGCGGCCTGAAGCGGTGCGGACTGAAGCGGTGCGGCCTGAAGCGGTGCGGCCTGAAGCGGTGCGGCCTGAAGCGGTGCGGCCTGAAGCGGTGCGGGCTGAAGCGGTGCGGGCTGAAGCGGTGCGGGCTGAAGCGGTGCGGGCTGGAGCGGTGCGGGCTGGAGCGGGGCGGGCTGATCGACGGGGCCCGGGGTCGGAGCCGGGGCCGAGTGGCGGGCCGGGCGGGTGGCGCGGCCGCGGAACTCCGTCGCCAGGGCGCGCAGCCAGTGGCCGACCGTGGCGCGGTCGTGGTGGGAGCTTCGGCGCATGCGGGGGTAGGCGACGCCGGGGACTTCGGTGACGGTCAGGCCGCGGGCCGCCGCGCGTACCGCCAGGAGGGCCTCGATCTCCGGGCCGTCGCCCCAGACCGGCAGTGTGGCCGACGGGTCGGGCAGGGCCAGGCGGTGCGCGGTGTCCCGCCAGAAGGCGGTGTAGCCGAAGCCGGGGTCGGTGCGGTGTACGCCGTAGAGGGCGTTCAGGAGCCAGACCAGCGCGAGGTTGAGGCCGCGGCGGAAGCGGCCCGCGGTCAGGTCGCGGCCGCCGTCGCGGTAGCGGGAGCCGGCGGCCAGGTCGGCGCCGGCGACCAGCGCGTCCACATAGCGCCGCATCTCGCCGGGGTCGGTCGCGCCGTCGCCGTCCAGAGTGACCACCACGTCGCCGGTGCCGGCCGCGACGCCGCACGCGAGCGCGTTGCCGAGGCCGCTGCGGGTCTGGCGGACGAGCAGCGCGCCGGGGCAGGCGGCGGCTACCGCGGCCGCGGGGACCGGGGCGGCGGTCACGACGATCACCTCGGCGGCGGCGGGCAGCGTGCGCAGCATCGGGGGCAGGCCGGCGGCGTCCCGGACCGGGATCACGATGCTCACGGAGGGTGACGTTCGCCGGGGCCGGTGGGGCGGCCGGCCGGCTGGTGAGGGAGGCATGGCGGTGCTCCTCGCGTTGATTCGATCTTCGAAGCTACCGGTCGGCAACCGTCGGGCAACTCGCCGAAACGGTGGAGGAGCCTCGGCTCAGCGGTTCGTTTCGGCCGCGGCCCGGACCACGCGGAAAAGACGGCGTCGGCCCGTTATGCGGTTGTTGGGCGGTTACGCTGCGTACAAGAAGGGGGGTTTGGGTGTAGGTTTTTGATTTGTCACGGACGAAGGGAACTGTCCGCAGTGAGACTTGGCCTGCACATCTCAGATTTCACCTGGCCGGAAGGCGCTCCCCGCCTCGGCGCCGTCTTCGGCGACATCGCCGCGGCGGCCGACGAGGCCGGTTTCGACCGGGTCAGCGTGATGGACCACCTCTGGCAGATCGGGGTCAACGGCCCGCCCGAGCACGAGATGCTCGAGGCCTACACCGCCCTCGGCTACCTGGCCGGAAAGACGAAGAACGTCAAGCTCCTCACCCTGGTCACCGGTGTCACCTACCGCGACCCGGGCCTGCTCGCCAAGGCTGTCACCAGCCTCGACGTGCTCTCCGGCGGGCGTGCCATGCTCGGCATCGGCGCCGCGTGGAACGAGGAGGAGTCCCGCGGCCTGGGCCTGCTCTTCCCGCCGACCAAGGAACGCTTCGAGCGGCTCGAGGAGGCGCTGCGGATCTGCCTGCAGATGTTCCACGGTGACGAGACGCCGTTCCAGGGCCGGCACTACCAGCTCGGCCGGCTGCTCAACTCGCCCGCCCCGCTGAGCCGCCCGCACCCGCCGATCCTGATCGGCGGCGGGGGCGAGAAGAAGACGCTGCGCCTGGTCGCGAAGTACGCCGACGCCTGCAACCTCTTCCCGACGCCCGAGGTGCAGCACAAGCTCGACGTGCTCAAGCAGCACTGCGACGAGGTCGGCCGCGACTACGACGACATCGAGAAGACCGTCCTCTTCCGGTTCGACCTGGGGGAGAAGGGCGAGAACATCGGCGAGATCCTCACCAACCTGCGCAACCTCGCCGGGATGGGCTTCACGGTCGCGCACGGCGGCGTGAAGCGGCCGTGGATCACCGAGCAGTTCGAGACCTTCCAGAAGGAGATCATTCCGGCTGTCGAGGCCCTGTGATCAAGGCAGTTGTCTTCGATCTCGACGGCGTCATCATCGACTCCGAGGAGGTCTGGGAGGAGGTCCGGCGCGGCTACGCGGCTGAGTACGGCCGGCGGTTCCTCCCCGACACGCAGGACCGCATGATGGGCATGAGCACCGGTGAGTGGTCGCGGCACCTGGCCGAGGAGGTCGGCGTGCCGCGCACCCCGTCGCAGGTCGCTTCCGATGTGCTGAGCCGGATGGCCGCGCGCTACCGGGACGACCTGCCGCTCATCCCGGGGTCGGTGGCCGCGGTGCGGCGGCTGGGGGAGCGGTTCACGCTCGCCCTGGCCAGCTCGTCCGCCCGCGTCCTGATCGACCAGGTGCTTCAGACGGCCGGGCTGACCGACGCGTTCGCGGTCACGCTGTCGACCGAGGAGGTGCCGCGCGGCAAGCCGGCGCCCGACGTCTATCTGGCCGCGGCGTCGAAGCTCGGGGTGCCCGCGGCCGAGTGCGCGGCGGTCGAGGACTCGAGCAACGGCCTGCGCTCGGCCGGCGCGGCCGGGATGGCGGTGGTCGCGGTGCCGCACGGGGTCTATCCGCCGGCGGCCGACGCCCTGGCCCTGGCCTCGCTGACGGTCACCAGCATCGAGACACTGACGGCCGACGAGGTGGCCGCCCTGCGCTGACCGCGGATCAGGGCGGTCCAGCGATCGAGCGCTCAGACATAGTCGGGGAGGGCGAGGTTGGTGCTGCGGTCGCCGGCGATTTTGAAGGTCATGTCGAGGAACCACCGCCGGTTGTTGAGCCAGTTGCGCGCGCGGATGCCGGTCGCGGTCTTCGGGGCCAGGAACATGCCGGTGGTGTCGCCGCCCTTCTGGGTGCCGCGGGCGAACTTGCCGATCCTCTGCTCGTAGCGCGGGAAGGCCACGGTGTGGTCGCCGCCGGCGGCGGCGAGCTCGCCGGCCAGGACGTACGCGGAGACGATCGCGGTGCCGTTGCCCTGGCCGCCGATCGTCGCCCCGCAGGCGGCGTCGCCGACCAGCGCGACCCGGCCCCGCGTCCACGCCGGGTTGTCGACGCGGCAGATCTGGTCGAACCAGAAGTTGTCCGCCGTGTCGACGTAGGAGAGCAGCTCGGGGGTCAGCCAGCCCATGCCGGCGTACCGCTCGCGGAGGATGTTCCGGGCCGCCGACGGGTCGTGCCGGTCGTACGCCAGCTTGGGTGAGCGGAAGCAGAAGGTGGTGGCCCCTCGCCCGACGCCGGCCATCCGGCCCGGGGTGTTGTGCATGACGATGCCGTCGGAAAGGCCCAGCGAGTCGGGCACGTCCCAGCCGGCCACGTAGTAGCCGAGGTGTTTCACGAACTGCTCCTCGGGCCCGAACGTGAACCGCCGCACCGCCGAGTGCACGCCGTCGGCCCCGATCACCAGGTCGAAGCGGCGCCGCAGGCCGCTCGCGAAGGTCACCTCGACCCCGGACGCGTTGTCGGTCATGGCCGCGATGCGGTCGCCGAACAGGTATTCGGTTGTGTCGCCGGCCGCGTCGCAGAGGACGCGGGACAGGTCGCCCCGCTTGACCTCGAGGTCGCCGCCGGCCAGCTCGGCCGGCCATTCCATCAGCTTCGCCCCGTCGGCGTCGACGAAGCGCATCACGGTGCCGTGGGTCTCGACCGCCTGCAGCGCCTCGACGATGCCCATCTTCCGCAGCACGCCCATGTGCAGCGGCCCGCGGAAGTCGACCGCGCTGCCGCCGGTCCGCAGGGCCGGCGCGACCTCGACGATCGTCGGCCGATGTCCGTAGCGGCCGAGCCAGTAGGCCAGGGCCGGTCCGGCGATGCTCGCACCCGAAATGAGAATGTCCATGGAAACTGTGTCCTCCGTACTCAGTTATTTCTGTGTACGGTAGACACTGTTTGAAGGGAGCGCAAGATGACGGCCGAATTTCTCTGGCAGCAGCGGGCCAAGCCGACCCGGGGCCCCAAGCCCGCGCTGACGCTCGACCAGATCGCCGACGCGGCCATCGCGATCGCCGACGCCGAGGGCCTGACCGCGGTCTCGATGCAGCGGGTGGCCGCCGACCTGGGCTACACGAAGATGTCGCTCTACCGCTATCTGCCGGGCAAGGCCGAACTGGTCGCGGCCATGATCGAGCGCGCGATCGGCGAACCGCCGACACTCGACGAGAAAGACGGCTGGCGGGCCGGCCTCACCACCTGGGCCCACACGCTCCTGAGGAGAACCGAGGGGCACGCCTGGGCCGAGGGGGCGACGACCGGCTCCCGCCCGATCGGCCCGAACGAGCTCGGCTGGACAGAACAGGCACTGCGCGTACTCCCGCCGGCGCTGAATGGCGCGGAGCGCATGGATACCGTGGCGACCGTGGCCGGTCATGTCCGGATGATCGCCGGGCAGAACGTGCAGAAGGCGCCGGAGGAGTCGTTGCTGCGCGCCATGGCCGAGCACGCCGACCAATACCCGGCGGTCGCCGCGGCGATGGCCGACATCGCGGCGAACGGCGGCACCGACGAGGCGTTCTCGTTCGGGCTCGGGCGCATCCTGGACGGCCTCGACGTGCTGATTCGCAGCCGATAACGAACTGGACGCATTCAGGTGTGAAAGATCCTCGCGATGGGTAGACGGTCGCCGACTTCGCGCTTGGAGGTGGCCTGTGCAGGAATTAGCGGCGGCGAGCGGCCTACGGTTGGACCTCGACGTATTCGATTACCTGATTCTGGGGCTGTACTTCGTCACGGTTCTCGGCATCGGGTTCGCGGCCCGAAGAGCGATCAGTTCGAGTGCCGACTTCTTCCTCTCCGGCCGGTCGATGCCGGCCTGGGTGACCGGGCTCGCCTTCGTCTCGGCCAACCTGGGCGCCCTCGAGATCATCGGTATGGCGGCCAACGGCGCCCAGTACGGCCTGCTCACCGTGCACTACTACTGGGTCGGCGCAGTCCCGGCGATGGTGTTCCTGGGCATCGTGATGATGCCGTTCTACTACGGCTCGAAGGTGCGCAGCGTCCCCGAGTTCCTGCGCCGCCGCTTCAACAACTCGACCCACCTGTTCAACGCGGTCAGCTTCGCGCTGGCCCAGGTGCTGATCGCCGGCGTCAACCTGTACGCCCTGGCCCTCATCCTGCAGGCGCTGCTCGGCTGGCCGCTCTGGCTGTCGATCGTGATCGGCGCCGCGATCGTGCTGACCTACATCAGCATCGGCGGCCTCTCCTCGGCGATCTACAACGAGGTGCTGCAGTTCTTCGTGATCCTGGCCGGCCTGATCCCGATCACCATCGTCGGCCTGGTCAAGGTCGGCGGCTGGCACGGGCTGACCGAGAAGGTGCGGGCGACCAAGCTCGGCGACGCCGCCCTGCACACCTGGTCGGTCACCGGCTCGACGCACAACCCGCTGGGCGCCAACTGGATCGGCATCATCTTCGGGCTCGGCTTCGTGCTGTCGTTCGGCTACTGGACGACCAACTTCGCCGAGGTGCAGCGGGCGCTGAGCGCCAAGGACATGAACGCCGCCCGGCGTACGCCGATCATCGGCGCGTTCCCGAAGATCTTCATCCCGCTGCTGACCGTGATCCCCGGCCTGATCGCCGTCGTCACCGTCAAGGGCCTCGGCGCCAAGAGCGGCGACCTGCAGTACAACAACGCGATCCCGCTGCTCATGCGTGACCTGCTGCCCAACGGTGTGCTCGGCATCGCGGTCACCGGCCTGCTGGCCTCGTTCATGGCCGGCATGGCCGCCAACGTGAGCGGTTTCAACACGGTCTTCACGTACGACATCTGGCAGTCCTACATCCGCAAGGACCGCAGCGACGACTACTACCTGCGGGTCGGGCGGATCGCCACGATCATCGGCGTGCTGATCGGCATCGGCACCGCGTTCATCGCCTCCGGCTACTCGAACATCCAGAACTACATCCAGGCGCTGTTCAGCCTGTTCAACGCCCCGCTGTTCGCGACCTTCATCGTCGGCATGTTCTGGAAGCGGATGAGTTCGTGGGCCGGCTTCTACTCGCTGGTGCTCGGCTTTTTGGCCTCGCTGGTGCTCTACATCGGTTATCTCGCGGACATCTTCAAGTTCGGCTCGGACCTCTCGGAGAGCTTCTGGGGCGCCGGTGCCGCCTTCGTGGTCGCGGTCGTGGTCGCGCTGATCGTCACCACGTTCACCAAGTCGAAGGACGAGTCGGAGCTGCGCGGGCTGGTCTACGGGCTGGGCGGCAGCACCACGGGCAGCGACGTCATCATCGGCGCGCGCACGACGTGGTGGCGCAACCCGGTGGTGCTCGGCGTGATAGCCGTCCTGCTGGCCCTCGCCCTGTATATCCCGATCTGGTAGGAGAGCTGTCATGGCGGAAGACACCCAGCGCAAGAAGGTCACGCGGCTCTTCGACGTCCGCCTGGTGATCGGCGGCCTGTTCACGATCTACGGCGTGATCGTGACGTTGGTCGGCCTGTTCGACACCCAATCCGAGATCGACAAGGCCCAGGGCGTACGGATCAACCTCTGGATGGGCCTGGGCATGCTCGCACTCGGGCTGCTGATGCTGCTCTGGCTGCGGCTCAACCCGCTGCCCACCCCCGAGCCGGGGGCCGAGGAGGCCGAGGAGAAGGCCGACGCCCGACCATCTGATTGAGGAGCCGGTGCGACCGGGGTGCAGATGGGTTGCACAGCGTCCTCATATGTTGGGCGGCCCCCGGGCGTGCCGATTACCCGGGGCATGGAACCTCTGTCCTCAGTCAGCTTCGTCACCGCGGGCGGCAGCCGTGCCGCCGGGTGGCAGCAACAAGTGCGCGTTGACTACGTCGTCAACAAGGTCTCGCAGACGCACCGCGGCCAGTCCGAGGATGCGGTTGCGCAGGCGATCCAGGACCAGCTCCGAGCAGTCGGAGTGGTGGCCAACGGTCGAATGGTGGCCCAGTACGCCTCGGCGATCTCGTCCCTTCCGCAAATCCCGCCCAAGTCCAGATGATCGGCCGGGGGGGGGGGGGGCGGCGCGGGGGGGGGGGCCGGCGGCGGCACCGGGGCCGGGGGGAAAAGC
>NZ_JBFBAD010000242.1:0-7573 GCF_040682075.1 Actinoplanes sp. NPDC051411
CGATGGTCCAGCATGGCGGAGCCCAGGCGACCGGGATGACTCCTCGGGTAGGGGTGGTTGAGGCTCTGCGAGCCTCCCAGGCCGTCCCCAGGCCGTCAGAGGTTCGCTAACGATGACCAACGACGCCCACAAATACCGGGGTTTGCCCAGCTCAGCGGCACGACGACCCGGCGCAAGCAGGGGCAGCTAAAGGGGGCCGTCGGTACGGGACCTACCGACGGCCCAGCCGCTACACCAGGAACGGGGGACCCGGTGTTTCCGGCACCCCCAAGGTACGCCGACCGAACGCGCCCAGAAAACAGCACGCGTGCGTACCAGTCTGCGGTGATCGAGACCGTACCGTGTCGGTCGCCACCACCGACCGCCCCTGATCAGGGGGCATGCTGGGCACAGCGCAATCTCAGGTGCCGTCCCGGATACTGCCGGGAGCCGACGATTCGCCCGGAGGTGACCCGCCCGATGACCCAGTTGTTGACCGCTATGGCAACACCGGTGTGGGTCTACCTGGCGCTGTTCGGTTTCCTGACCGTCGACGCGATGATCCCGGTGATTCCGGTCCAGGCGATCATGATCACAACCGGGGCGCTGACCGTCTACGGCAATCTCAATCTCGCGCTGGTGATCGCGATCGGCGCGCTCGGCATGTTCGCCGGCGACTCGATCGCGTTCCTGCTCGGCCGGTCGACCGGCAACGTCGGCCGGCACTGGCTCGGCGGTCTGCGGGCCCGCTTCGCGCCGAAGGGCGACGACGAGGTCAAGAGCGGCGCGCGTAAGGCGGCGGCCCGGTTCACCCGGGGTCTGCGACGGCCCGGTCCACTCGTCATCCTGTTGTGCCGGTTCGTTCCCGGCGGCCGGATGGCCGCCGGTTTTCACGCCGGCCGGACGGGATATCCGGTGAAGCTGTTCGCCCTCTACGACGGCGCCGCCGCCGTCTGCTGGGCGTTGTACGGCGGCCTGGTCGGGCACGTCGGCGGCACCGCGATCACCCAGTCGGCGTGGCGGTTGTTCGCCATCGCCGCGGTGGCCGCCCTGATCTTCGGCACCGCCGGCACGATCCTGGCCCTGTTCGGTGGGCGTAAGGCCGAGGCGCTTACTGAAGTTCGTGTTGCATCAGCTGACGTGCCGCCTCAGCGATCGACCCCGACAGCGACGGGTAGATCGTGATGGTGTGCGCGAGCTGATCGACCGTCAGGTTGTTCTCGATCGCCATGGTGATCGGCAGGATGAGCTCGCTCGCCTTGGGCGCCACGACCACGCCGCCGACGATCTGACCGGTCGCCGGCCGGCAGAACAGTTTGACGAAGCCGTCGCGCAGGTCGGCCATCTTGGCCCGGGCGTTGCCGGTCAGCGGCAGCATGACCTGCCGGGCCGGCACCTTGCCCGCGTCGACGTCGTTCTGTGAGAGGCCGACCGTGGCCAGTTCGGGGTCGGTGAAGACGTTCGCCGAGACGGTGCGCAGCCGCAGCGGAGCCACCGCCTCGCCCATCGCGTGCCAGACCGCGATGCGTCCCTGCATGGCGGCCACGCTGGCCAGCGGCAGCACGCCGGTGCAGTCGCCGGCGGCATAGATGCCGGGCACGTTGGTGCGCGAGACCCGGTCGACCGTGACGTAGCCGCCGTCGGCGACGTCCACCCCGTATTCGCGCAGGCCGAGGGAGGCGGTGTTGGGGATCGCGCCGACCGCCATCAGCGCGTGCGAGCCGATGACCGTACGCCCGTCGGCCAGCGTGACCAGCACCCCGTCGCCGGTGTTGACCACCGAGTCGGCGCGCGCCTTGCTGAGGATCGTCATGCCCCGCTCGCGGAAGACCCGCTCGATCGCCATCGCGGCGTCGGCGTCCTCGTGCGGCATGACCCGCTCGCGGCTGGAGACCAACGTCACGTTCACGCCCATCGCCAGGTAGGCGCTGGCGAACTCGGCCCCGGTCACCCCGGAACCGATCACGATCAGGTGGGACGGGAGTTCGGTGAGGTCGTAGACCTGCCGCCAGTCGAGGATCCGCTCCCCGTCCGGCTGCGCCGACGGGAGCACGCGGGGGGTCGCGCCGGTCGCGAGGAGCACGGTCGAGGCGTCCACGGCGTACGCCCCGGCGCCCTCCGGTTCGATCAGCACCTGGTGGGTGTGCCCGAGGGTGTCCTCGCCGAGCCGGGCCCGGCCGCGTACGACGTCGACCCCGACCTTGACCAGCTTGTCCTGGATGTCGGCGGACTGGGCCAGCGCCAGCTTCTTGACCCGCTCGTTGACCGCGACCGCGTCGACCGTCGCCTCGACGCCGCCGGAGCGGATGCCGAACCGGTCGTTGTGCCGGTATCCGGTCATCACTTCGGAGCTCGCGATGAAGGTCTTGGACGGCACACAGTCGGTCAGCACGCACGCGCCGCCCGGGCCGTCCGCCTCGACGAGGGTCACATCCGCGTCGAGTTGAGCGGCGACCAGGGCCGCCTCATACCCACCCGGGCCCCCACCAATGATCACGATCCGGCTCACGACGTTCCTATCTCTCCGCGGCAACTGTGCCGACACGCACTGCTTGTATTCTCCACGACCGCCCTGTCCGGCTATCGTCATCGCCGTGCGTCATTACGCCGCGTATGGCTCAAACCTCGACCCGGCCCGCATGCGGGCCTACTGTCCGCACTCCCCGATGGTGGGGGTGGGGTGGATAGAAGGCTGGCGCCTGACCTTCGCCGGTGAGGGGGATATGGGCTGGGAGGGTGCCGTCACGACGATAGTCGAGTCGCCCGGCGACCGCGTCTTCGTGTCCCTCTACGACGTCCACCCCGGCGACGCCGCCCAGCTCGACGAGGTCGAGGGGGTGACCGCGGGGGCATACCAGAAGGTCACCGTGCGTGTATCAACCCTCGACGGTGACCTCAGCGCGTGGGTGTACGTCTTCGACGGCTACGAGGGTGGCCTGCCGACCGCGTGGTACCTCTCCGAGATCGCCAACGCGGCCGAGAAGGCGGGCGCGCCCGACGATTACGTCCATGAGCTGCGCAGCCGTCCGACGGGCACGTCAGCCCCGGAGGTCTAGGGTCTTCGCGTAGATGTTGGCCTGGTAGAGCGGGGTCAGGCCGACCGCGAGGTAGAGGCGGACCGCGCGGGTCGGGTTGGCCATGTCGACGCCGAGGCCGGCCCGCTCGCGCCCGTTGCCGGCGTAGACCGCGAAGGCGTGCCGCAGCAGCGCCTCGCCGATGCCCCGGCGGCGATGGTCGCGGCCGACCGCCAGGCGCTTGACCCAGCCCTCGTTCTCCTCGCCGTCGGCCGACTGGAGTGCCCCGGCCATGTCGCCGTCGACGAGAGCGACCAGCCACTCGTTCCAGGTCTTCGTCGGCTCGGCGTCGACCTGCTGCCGCCAGGCGTCGTAGTCGACGGCCAGGTGGTCGGTGTCGCGGAACGCGTCCTCGATCACCGCGTGGAACCGGCGCATCTCGGCCTCGTCGTCGTGCCGCAGTTCGCGGATCGTGACGCCGGCCGGCGCGGCGGGCGGGGTCGGAGCGACGCCGGCGAGGGAGATGCGCATGCGCGCGTGCTGCCGGTTGAAGGCGAACCCGTGGTCGGCGAGCGCCTCGATGTAGTCCTTCTCGATCGGGATCGCGCCGGCGCGGACCGTGTAGGTCTCGTGGCCCAGTTCGGCCCCGCGCTCGGCCGCCCGCGCCATGATCAGCTCGAGCAGCGGGCGCTGGGCCGGCAGCCCGCGCGCCGGCCAGACGTAGACCTCGATGAAGTCGCGGTCGCCGCCGTTGGCGTTGTGCGGATAGGTCCAGCCGACGAGCGTGCCGGTCTCGTCGAGCGCGACCCAGCTGTCGCGGCTCATGTCGGTGCCCGGGTCGGTGAGCGCCTCGCGCACCTCGTCGGGGGTGAAGTCGGCCTCGCCGACCGCGGCCATGTCGCTGGCGTGCACCATCGCGAGGATCGCCGGCAGGTCGTCGAGCGTCGGCCGGCGAAGGGTCCAGCCCTCGGGCAGTGCGGTCATGGCCGCGATCCGACCACATCGGCCGCCCGACCGTCGACCGGGTTTCAACGGGTCAGGCGGTGGCTGATCGACTCGAGCAACCCGATGAACTCCACCCGCTCGGCCCGGTCGAGCGCCGCGTAGGCCTGCCCGGCGAGCGCGTCGGCGACCGATTCGGCCCACATCAGGCGGCGCACGATCGGCCCGGCCGGCGGGTAGGGCGGCTGCCATCCGAACGCCACCGCGCCGGTCTCCCCCTCCGGCCCGGCGATGATCGCCTGCAGGGGGGTGAGCCCACTCGCCCGCACCGCGACCACGTGCACGCCGAGTCGCTGCTCGTGTAGCAGGTGCAGCATCACCGCGGCGAGGGCGCCCGGTGACGGGTCGGGCACCGGCATGGCCCGCCACGCCGCGAAGAGCGGCAACCCGGCCAGGTCGACGGCGGCCACGACCCGGTCGCCCAGCTCGAGCACCCGGGTCAGCCGGGGGAAACCGCCGAGTTGTTCGACGCCCCAGGCGCACATCTCGTGCAGGTGCCAGGCCGCGACCTCCATCGGCGCGGAGCTCTTGGCGGTCGACTCCCAGCCGTCGACCACGGCCTCGGGGGCGATGAATCCGATGGCCGCGGCCACCGTCTCGGGGCGGACGTCGCCGAGCGCTCCGGCCCGCGCCGACACGTGGTAGGCCCAGCCGGAGAGGCCCAGCAGACGCGCCCGGCGAAGCGTCTGGGGTGACTCGGCGAAGGCACCGACGAGGGTGGCGAGTCCCGCTTTGGCGTTGGCGGCGGCCTGTTCGGGGGTCACCCGCCGATTCTGCTCTCCCCGTGACCGATCTGGAAAATATTCTTCCGGTCCGAATCGAACAGTCCTCAGTCGATCAAGGGCGGCGGGTCCGGCGGTCGGTGGGAACCGATCAATCGGATTCGTCGGCTTCCAGATCCTCAAGCGCCGCCTGCACGTCACCCACCCGCCGCCTCGCGGCGGCGGCCTCCCGCTCCGCGGTCCGGCGGGCCAGCTTGCGCCGGGCGACGTCGGCCTGTGCTTCCGTACGCCGTCGCTCCAGCTCCGCCAACTCGGCGTCCAGGTCCTCCACCAGATGCTCGGCGTCCCGTTCGGCCGCTTCCGCCCGCTCGAGGTGTTTGTCGGCCCGCTGCTCGCCCGCCTCGGCCGCGCCGAGTTCCCGGCGCAGCTCCCGCTTCCGCTGCTCGATCTCGCGGCGGCGGCGCTCGGCGGCGGCCGACGCGGCTTTCTCCCGAGCGGCCTCCCGAGCGGCCTCCCTGGCCGCGTTGGGAAGCTCGATGACCTCGGCGTCCTCGTCCTCGCCTTCGTCCTCGGCCTCGTCGGTCTCCTCGTCGGAGTCGGTGACCAGGCGCAGGCGCGGCCGCGGCACCTCGCCGAACCCGGCATAGCTGGCCGCCCGGATCAGCCGCCCGGTGCGCACCTGAGCGGCCACGTCCGGCTCGGCCAGCGCCGCGCTCAGCGTCGCCTCGACCTCGCCGAGCGGCAGCTTGATGCCCGGCTCCTCGGCCTGCGCCAGCTGACGGGCCGCGGCGACCAGGGCCGAGACCACCTGCCGGCGCTGGGCGGTCAGCCCGCGCATCTGGTCGCCTCGCAGGCCGCGCTGCGCCTCGCGGAGCGCACCGGAAAGCTCGACCAGTTCGTCGATCAGCTCGGGGCGGCGCAGCGCGAGCAGGTTGACCGCCCAGGCGGCCACGGTCGGTTTCTTGAGGGCGGCCAGGCGCTTGGCCGTGTCACGGTCGCCCGATTTGCGGGCCTCGTCGACCGCGGCCGTCCGGGCCGCGACGAAGCCCTCCGGCGGCGACTCGTAGAGCCGCCGGATCAGGTCGTCGGTGGCGCTGCTCGGCATCGTCAGGAGAGAACCGTGCCGGGCGCGAGGCGCGCGTAGTCGGTGCCGCCGAGGTTGCCCAGCAGATTGTCGTACAGCCCGGCGCCGTTCTCCTTGAGCAGGGCGTCGTGCAGCGCGAAGGCCCGGCCCGGCTTGACCTTGCGGACGAAGTCGATCGTCTCGGAGACCTTGGCCCACGGGGCGTGCAGCGGCGCGAACAGGGTCTCGACCGACGCGCCCGCGGGCACCTCGAACGAGTCGCCGGGGTGGTAGAAGTTGGTCGACCCGTCGTCGACCAGGTAGGCCACGTTGGTGATGCGGGGGATGTCCGGGTGGATCACCGCGTGCTGCCCGCCGAAGGCCGTGACGTTGAGGCCCAGGACGGTGAACCGCTGGCCCGGCTCGACCGGCACCGTCTCGCCCGGAAAGTCGGCGAGCAGCGCGAGCACGTCGGGGTGGGCGTAGACCTGCAGGCCGGGCCGCTGCTGGGCGGCCTCGACGACCGCCGCGACCGCGATGTGGTCGGGGTGCTCGTGGGTCACCAGCACCGCGTCCACGCCGTCGAGGGCGGACCGCTCGCTGAACACGCCGGGGTCGACGACGAGCACCCCGTCGCCCTCGACGCGAAGGCAGGAATGGCTGTACTTCGTGATGCGCACGGAAGTCCTCCGCTGCTGATTCGTAATGAGTCAGTTTGCAGTCTGCCGGAACCGTCGCCGCATTGCCCCACGTCTGAGGTGGCACGCCGTCACGGGGATGGGGGAAACATGACCGGTAATTACCGAAGAACGATATTTCTCGCCGGTTCGATGCTGCTCGCCGGGCTGGTGGTGGCCGGCTGCAGTTCCGGCGACACCAGCACCGACCAGGCGGCGTCGTCCGGCTCGGGCGTTTCGCGTGAAGGCGTGACCGCGGCGCCGGAGAAGGCGCCCGACCAGCAGCAGGCCGACGGGGCGACCGCCAAGGAAAGTCCCGACCTGAGCGTCGACCAGCGGTCGATCATCTATACCGGCGCGATGTCCGTACGCGTCCGGAACGTCACCGCCGCCGCCTCGCAGGTCACCGGATTCGCCCAGGCCGCGGGCGGTTTCATCGGCAGCGACGACCGCGATCGCGGCTCGGGCAGCGACACCGCCACGATGCAGTTGCGGGTGCCGGCCGACAAGTTCGGCAGCGTGGTCGACCAGCTGTCCAAGTTGGGCACCGAGGAGTCCCGCAAGATCAGCACCGAGGACGTCACCGAGCAGACCGTCGACCTCGACGCCCGCATTTCCGTCCAGCAGGCCCGGGTCGACAGCGGCCGCAAGCTGCTCGCCTCGGCCAAGTCGCTCGCCGACCTGGTGATGCTGGAGAAGGAGGTGGCGACCCGGGAGGCCGATCTGGCCTCGCTGCAGGCCAAGAAGCGGCACCTGGTCGACCTGGTGGCGCTCTCCACGATCTCGGTGACGCTGCTCAACGAGCAGGCGCCGGCGCCCAAGCCCAAGGAGGCGCCGCACGGGTTCCTCGGCGGGCTGGCCGGCGGATGGCACGCGCTGCTGGCTTCGCTCAAGGTGGTGCTGACCGTGATCGGCGCGCTACTGCCGTGGGCGTTCGTGATCGGGGTGCCGGCCTGGGCGGTCTACCAGCTGATACGCCGCATGCGCCGGGGGCGGGGCTCACCGCGTACGGAATCGGGGGGGGGGGGGGCGGGGCCGGCCGCCCCCCCGCCACCCCAACACAAAAAAAACACCGCGCGCCGCGAAGGCAGTTTTCACAAGATCTTAAAACAATAA
>NZ_JBFBAD010000243.1:0-7478 GCF_040682075.1 Actinoplanes sp. NPDC051411
GGCTGCTCCGGGGAGCAGCCGGCGACCAGAAGAAGCGCCGCCAGCAGGGCTAGGCGCGCGCCCACAGGGCCGGGACGTTCGGCGGTTCCCAGCCCGCGATGGCGGTGTGCGCCTGCAGGCAGCGGTAGGAGACGCCGTTGTAGGTCACGACGTCGCCCGGCCGGTACGCCGTCCCGGCCGCCCAGGTTCCGGAGGCGGGAGGCGCGGTGGTCGGGCGGGTGGTCGGTGACGTGGTGGGCGGAGTGGTCGCGGGAGGCGGCGTCGATCCGCCGCCGCCGCCGATGTTCACGTCGACGCAGGAGTAGAACGCGTTCACCGTGTCGGCGATGTTCCACCGGGCGAGCACGGTCTGCCGGCCGGTGAAGCCCTTCATGCCGACCGTGTGCTGCTTGGTCGCGCCGGGCTGGGCGCCGTTGTCGTTGAACGACGCCAGCAGCGTGTTGCCGATGAAGTATTCCCAGGTCGCGGTCGAGTGCCGGGCGGTGATCACCCAGTTGAAGGTGACGGTCTGCCCGACCGTGGCGGCCGGCCAGTTCCTGCTGTTGTCGTTGAGTACGGCGAAGCGGCTGCCGCCGCCGTTGCAGAGGGTCGAGCCCTTGGGGGCCTCCACGCTCTGGGGTTCGTAGACGATGTCGCCGCAGTTGGCGACGGCGCCGCTGGCGCAGTTGGCCTGGCGGCTGGGCGGGGACGAGATGTAGCCGTGCGCCGAGGCCGGGGATACCGCGACGAACAGCGAGGTGACCAGGGCGGCGACGGTCAGTGCGGGAAGGGCGAATCTCCGTTTCATCGAGCTGTGCCTCCAATGCCGAAGGGGGACAACTTCGATGAACGTAAATTAAAGGCTGTTAACAGTAAAGACCTGGCGGCTAACTTTTAAGCACCTCCGCAAAAAGGCCGATGAAGCGGGCCGTGAGGGACATCCACCAGGTCATCGACCACCGGGCCGTTACCACGGTCTTCCAGCCGCTGGTCGACATCACCGCCGGCGGGGTGCTCGGCTACGAGGCGCTGACCCGCGGCCCGGCCGGTTCGCCCTGGGAGGCGCCGATCGACATGTTCGCCGCCGCCCGCGAGGCCGGCCGCGAGATCGAGCTCGACTGGGTGTGCCGGGCGCAGGCGTTCCGCAGCATCCTGGCCGCCGCCCCTGACCCGGCGCTGACCTGGTTCGTCAACATGGAACCGGTGGCGGTCGGCACCGTGGGTCCGCCCGACCTGGCCGACCTCGTCGACCAGGCCGCCGCCCGCCGGCTGCGCGTGGTCACCGAACTGACCGAGCGCGCCCTCGCCCGCGACCCGTCCGGGCTGCTCGCGGCCACCGCGAAGCTGCGGGAAGCGCGCTGGGGGGTGGCGCTCGACGACGTCGGCGCCGACCCGGCCTCACTCGCGCTGATGCCGTTCGTGCACCCCGACGTGGTCAAGCTCGACATGCAGCTGCTGCGCGCCCCGGACGACCCGCACACCGCCCGGGTGGTCGCGGCGGTCGCCGCCTACGCCGAGGCGACCGGCGCGGTCGTGCTGGCCGAGGGCATCGAGACGATCCAGCACCTGGCCACCGCCCGCGCGATGGGCGCCACCGTCGGGCAGGGCCGGCACTACGGCTGGCCCGGGTCGCTGCCGCGCGGACGGCGCGCCCAGGCCCGGCTCCCACTGATCCAACCGCCCCGCCCGGCCGACCGGACGCCGTTCGAGATCGTCCGCCGGGTGCGGCCGGTCACCCGTACCACCAAGAGCCTGCTCATGCCGATGAGCCGGCACCTGGAAGCCCTGGCCGGCTCCGGCCCGGAGCCGCCGGTGCTGCTCGCCTGCTTCCAGGACGCCCGGTTCTTCAACGGGCAGGCCGCCGAACGCTTCGCCCGCATCGCGGGCCACAGCCCGCTGGTCGCGGCGCTCGGCGCCGGCTTGGGAAATGAGCCGGCTCCGGGCGTACGCGGCGCCGGGCTGGCCGAGAACGACCCGCTGCGCGCCGAGTGGAACGTGATCGTGGTCGGTCCCCACCGGGCGGCCGCCCTCGTGGCGCGCGACGTCGGCGAGACCACCAAGGACGGCGAGCGGCAGTTCGACTTCGCGCTGACCCACGACCGGGCGCTGGTCGTCGACGCGGCCCGATCGCTGCTCCGCTGGCTGACCGCGGTGCCCGCCGCGGTCACCTAGGCCAGGCCCTAGGAAACGAGCTTCCGCTCCCAGGCCCAGGCCGCGATCTCGACCCGGTTCCGGGTGTCGAGTTTGGCGTGGATGCTGCTCAGGTGGGTTTTCACGGTGCCGACCGAGATGAACAGCTCCTGCGCGATCTCGGCGTTGGTGCGCCCGCGGGCGGTCAGCTTGACCACGTCCATCTCGCGGGGCGACAGCCCGGAGTCGTCCGGCGTGGTCTGGGCGGGCGGGGAGAGGTGCTGCAGGAGCCGTACGGTGATCGACGGGCTGATCAGCGCGTCGCCCGACACGGCCGCCCGCACCGCCTCGATCAGCAGCGCCGGACCGGAGTCCTTGAGCAGGAAGCCGGCCGCGCCGTTGCGCAGCGCCTGATGCACGTATTCGTCGAGGTCGAACGTGGTCACCACGACCACCTTGATCGGCTCGGCCACGCCCGGCCCGGCCAGCAGGCGCAGCGCCTCGAGGCCGTCCATCCGGGGCATGCGGATGTCGAACAGGGCCACGTCGGGCTTGAGCCGGCGGGCCAGCGCGACCGCCTCGACCCCGTCGGCCGCCTCGCCGACGACCTCCATGTCGGGCTGGGCGCCGATGATCATGCCGAAGCCGGTCCGGACCATCGCCTGGTCGTCCGCGATCATCACCCGGATCATTACTCCGCCTTGGAGGAGAGGGGGAACGCGGCGTCGACCACCCAGCCGCCCTCGATGCCGGGACCGGCCGTGATGCGGCCACCGACCGCGCGGACCCGTTCGGTCAGGCCCACGAGACCGTACCCCGGGCGCTCCCGGGGCGTGGCCGGCTTGGGCGGCTGCCCGTCGTTGGCGATCCGCACCAGCAGCCAGTCGGGCGTACGCCGCACCCAGATGTCGGCCACCCGGGCGGCGTTCGCGTGCTGGCGGATGTTGGTCAGCGCCTCCATCACCACGCGATAGGCCGACGTGGACACCTCGACCGGCAGGCCGGCCGGGTCGCCGTCGACGTGCAGCCGGGCCAGCGGGCCGCCGGCCGAGGTGAACTGCTCGGTCAGCAGCCCCAGCTCGGGCACGCCGGCCACCGGGGCGAGCGGAGCGTCCGGCCTGGACGACGGGTCGCGCAGCACGCCGACCATCCGGCGCATCGAGGCCATCGTCTCGGCACCCGCCTGTTCGATCTGCTCCAGCGCGACCAGCACCCGCTGCGGGTCCTGCTCGGCGATGAACTTGGCGCCCTGGGCCTGCACGACGATGCCGGTCACGTGGTGGGCGATGAAGTCGTGGAGGTCGCGGGCGAACTCGGTGCGCTGCTCGGCGCGTACGGCATCGACCGCTCGCCGCCGCGAGCTCTCGATGGTGCGCAGGTAGACGCCGAGGCCGATGGCGCCGGTCGCGGCGAGCGCCTGGATCAGGCCGAAGATGACATAGCTCGGGTCCCAGCCGCCGCGCAGCGGGATGAAGGTGACCGCCGCGCCGACCGAGGCGACGGCGGCGACCGACCAGCCCGGCTTGCCGCGGCGGGCGACGACGAAGAGGACGCCGAGCAGCGCCAGCGACTCGGCGAGCCCCCAGAACCCGCGGTTCGACTCGTTCATCGAGGAGGCGGCCGAGATCACCGCGGTCAGGATCAGCGAGCCGATGCCGAGCCAGAATGCGACTTTCGGCAGAGTCTCCGAGCCCTGCGGATGGCTGGGCAGCCAGACGGCGGCGGCCAGCATCGCGGCGGCCACCTGGAAGAGCGCGAAGCCGGCGCCCGCGTGCATGCTCTGGTTCACGTCGAAGATGCCCAGCAGGAACAGCGTTCCCAGGGCACCCAGCTGGCCCACCCGCAGCAGCAGCTTCCGGTTCGGATTCGTCAACATCGTGACCCAGCGTAGTTGGCGTCGCACCGGTCTCCATCTGCCGAAAGGTAGATCCCCATCCCTGGCTGTGGACCGATGTGCCGAGCCCCGGGCCAACCCGAGAATCGTCGCTGTCCGGTTCCGCTCCCACTCCTTCTGGAGACTTCATGAACACCAACGACGGGATGGCCGCGGTTGCCGCGGTGGACCTGGTCAAGGTCTACGGTCACGGCGACACCGCGGTCCGCGCCCTGGACGGGGTGACCGTCGGCTTCGGCCGGGCCCAGTTCACCGCGATCATGGGCCCGTCCGGTAGTGGCAAGTCGACCCTCATGCACTGCCTGGCCGGCCTCGACACGGCGACCAGCGGGCAGGCCCTGCTCGGCGGCACCGACCTGACGGTCCTCGCCCACAAAAAGGGGGGCGACAAGGTGCTGACCAGGGTGCGGCGGGAGCGGATCGGCTTCGTCTTCCAGTCGTTCAACCTGCTGCCCCAGCTCACCGCGGCGCAGAACATCACGCTGCCGCTCGAGCTGGCCGGCCGCAAGCCGGACCGGCCGCTGTTCGACCATCTGACCGGGGTACTCGGGCTGACCGACCGCCTCGCGCACCGGCCGAGCGAGCTCTCCGGCGGCCAGCAGCAGCGGGTCGCGCTGGCCCGCGCGCTGGTCGCCCGGCCCGAGGTGGTGTTCGCCGACGAGCCGACCGGCAACCTCGACTCGCGCTCGGGCGCCGAGGTGCTGTCGTTCCTGCGTACGTCGGTGCGCGACCTCGGCCAGACCGTGGTCATGGTGACCCACGACCCGAGCGCCGCCGCGTACGCCGACCGCGCCGTGCTGCTCGCCGACGGCCGTGTCGCCGGCGACATCGAGCGCCCCGACATCCACTCGGTCACCGACGCCCTGCAGAGCCTGGCGGTGAACCGGTGAGGGCCGTGCTCCGCACCCAGCTCGGCGGCGTGCTCCGGCGCCCGGCCCGGCTGTTGCTGACCGGCCTGGCCGTGCTGGTCGTCTCGTTCGTCGTCTACTCGACCGTGCTCGCCCAGCAGATCACCAAGAACAGCCTGCTCGACGGCCTCAGCGACACCCCGGTCGCGGCCGACCTGGTCGTGCACGACGGCCGGGTCACCACCGCCATGCTCGACCGGATCAAGGCGGTGCCGGGCGTGACCGAGGCGGTCGGCGAGGTCGGGGTGGGCGGGCAGTACGGCGCCGACTACCTCGACCTGTCCGGCGACCCGGGCACCGGCCCGCTGGCCCGGGCCAAGCTCGCTTCGGGCCGCTACCCGGCCGGGCCGAACGAGGTCGCGGTCACCCCGCGCACGGTCGACCGGCTCGGCCTCAAGGTCGGCTCCCAGCTCTCGCTGACACTGCGCTTCGACAAGAACGGCAAACCCCAGGCCCCGGCGCACCTCACGGTGGTCGGCACGGTCACGGTCCCGGGCGACTTCGGCTCCCAGCTGTACGCGACCCAGCCCGTGGTCTCCGCACTGACCGCCGACGGGTCGCTGAACCAGATCGACGTACGGCTGACACCCGGCGCCGACGCGGCGGCGGTGCGGCAGAAGGTGAGCTCGATCGTCCAGGCCGCCATCCCGGCGAGCGAGGCGGCCGACCTGCCCAAGGTCGAGGCCGGCGCCGACGTGCGGCACGCCGAGGCGAAGTCCAAGGCGGCCGACATCGACTCGGTCTTCGCGGTCGTCGCCATGTTCGTGGCGATCGCGGTGGTGGCGGCCGGCCTGGTCGCGACCAGCACCTTCCGCATCGTCTTCGCCCAGCGCCTGCGCCAGCTCGCGCTGCTGCGGGCGATCGGCGCCAACCGGCGCTCGCTGAGCTGGTCGCTGGCCGTCGAGGGCGCGCTGACCGGCCTGGTCACCGGCCTGGTCGGCACGCTGCTGGCGCTCGGCGCGGGTCATCTGGTCACGGCGATCGGCAAGGGGGCCGGCTGGAAGATCGTCTCGCCGGGCTTCCCGCTCCTGCCGGCCGTCGGCACGGTCGTGCTGGCCGTCGTGATCACGATCCTGGCCGTCGTGGCGCCCGCCTTCTCGGCGGCCAAGGTCGCCCCGCTGGAGGCCCTGCGCACCGCCAGCACGACCGGCGGGCGCAAGGACATCGGCAAGCTGCGGTGGGCGGTCGGCCTGCTGCTGGCGGTCGGCGCGGCCGCGCTCGGCGGGCTGGTGCTGGCCAACCTGCCCGGCGCGCACCCCAAGAACTACAACCCCAACCTGCCCCTGCTCGAAGTGGTCGCGTCGGGCACGCTCGCGTTCTTCGCGCTGATCGCGCTCGGGCCGGTCGTCGTGCGGCCGGTGCTGTTCGCGGCCGGCTGGCCGATCCGGCGCAGCGGCCCGACCGGCCGCCTGGCCGCCGGGGGAGTGGGCGGCGCCCCGCGCCGGGCCGCCGCGGTGTCGGTGGTGGTCGCGCTCGGCGTCACGCTGATCGCGGGCACGCTGGTCGGCGGCGCCTCGATCAAGGTGCGGGCCGACCGCGAGGCCGCGCTCTCCTCCCCGGCCGACTTCGAGCTCACCCCGGGCGGCGACGCCAAGCTGCCGGCGGCCCTCGAGCAGAAGATCGCGGCCCGGCCCGAGCTGGCGCACGTCGTGCCGTACCGCCGGCTCGACGTCAAGGTGGCCGGGCTCGACGCCGCCCTGGACGCCAATGACCTGAAGCCGAGTTCGGTGCCCCGGCTGGCCACGCTCGACGTGGCCGGGGGCCGCCTGGCCGACCTCGGCCCGGGCAAGGTGGCGATCTCCGACTTCACGGCCACCGACACCGGGCTCAAGGTCGGCGACACGGCCAGGATCACGCACGGCGGGAAGACGGTCGGCCTGACGGTCGTCGCCCTGTTCGCCGACTCGGCCCCGCTCGGCTCGGCGCTGGTGCTCGACTCGTCCGACCTGACCACGCTCGGGGCGCCGGCCGCGGGATACAGCGGGCTGCTGGCCGACCAGGCGACCGCGGGCGAACAGGGCCGGGCCGACGGCCGCAAGGCGATGGCCGACCTCACCGGCTCGGCCTCCGACGGCTACGCGATCGACGTGCTGGCCGACCAGCGCGACCAGATCAACAGCGAGCTCAACATCCTGCTCGCCATCGCGGTCGGGCTGATGGGCCTGACCGTGCTGATCGCGGTGGTCGGCGTCGGCACCACGACCGCCCTGTCGGTGGTCGAGCGGATCCGCGAGGCCGGCCTGCTGCGGGCGGTCGGCCTGTCCCGCGGCGGCCTGCGGGCGATGCTTACCACCGAGGCGGCCCTGTACGGCGTGATGGGGGCCCTGCTCGGGCTGGTGCTCGGGGTGCCGTACGCCTGGCTGGCCGTCGCCGCCCTCGGCGTGAACGCCCCGCTCACCCTGCCGGTCTGGCAGCTCCTGGCGGTGTTCGTGGTGCTGGTCCTGCTGACCGCGGTGGCCGGCGTCCTGCCCGCCCGCCGGGCGGCCAAGGTGAGTCCGGTGGCCGCTCTCGCGACCGACTAGCGTCCACTGAGGACGCGTGCCCGGCCGGGTTCCGGCCGGGCACGC
>NZ_JBFBAD010000244.1:0-7418 GCF_040682075.1 Actinoplanes sp. NPDC051411
GAGGTGCAAACCCAACCCCGGGGTTTGCACCTCGGCATCCGGCGCGATGGATCGGAGATCAGGCCGCCGGGATGACCCACCACAGGGGATGGCGCTGCTCTAAACCCGAAAAACCCCGCGTGACCTTGTCTTTCCGTTGCCTGCACTCGTTTAACAGGGTAACATTAAATGTACAAGGGCGAGGGACGGCAACCCCAAGCCCCGGCATTCAGAACCCCGAGCCGAAAGGGCAAACTGTGACTTCCAGATTCTTCGAGGTCGTGACCGTCGTGCCGCCGATGCTCCGTACCGAGCTGCACGTCTTCCACTACGCCTCCCACAGCGTGATTAGCGCCGTCGCCACCGCCGAGGACGGCCAGCGCTGCGCCTTCCCGTCCGTCAGCCACGAGCACACTCGCGCCGGGGGCTGCCTGTGGCGTCTGCGGATGCTGTTCAACAGCCGTGCGGAAGCCGAATCGTACGTCGAGAAGATTTCTCAGGAGCAGGCCGAACGGAACCTGAGTGCGTTCCTGACGACCTACCGGCACAACACGATCCCGACGGGACAGCGCTACGCCGTCAAGATCGACGCGGGGCACGACAGCAACGGCAACCCGCAGCGGGGATGGATCATCTACGACCACACCGGAGCGCAGACCGGATTCATCGACGAGGGCTTCGAGCACCAAGCCGCTCTCGCCGAGGCCGGACACGTCGTCGAATTCGGTCCCATCACCACCGACCGCATGTTCTACGAAAACGTCTCCTGCCCCATCTGACACTACGGATGCGCCGGTCTGGGATCAGCGCACCGTCGTACAGCAACCACCGGGTGCGGAGGACGGCAACCCTCCGCACCCGGGCACTCAGAACCCCGCCCGAATGGAGATCCCGTGCCGCGCACGAACACCCGCCGCCGCAGCGACCCCGAGGCCGCAGCCGAGGCACGCCGCCGTGATGAACAGATCCACGACGATTCGACCCGCTACCTCGAGAACACCGACGAGGTCCGCCGACTCATCCACCAGGCCGCCAGCGGAGCGATGTCCTACCGCATTCTCGGCTACTCCCTGCGCAACCAATGTCTGCTGCACAACCAGGCCGCAGAACGGGGGATCGCCCTCACCGACGTCGACACGTTCAAGGGATGGCTCAGCCGAGGACGAGTCCCCAAGACCGGCGAAACCGGTATGCGCATCGTGCGCCCCATCGGCAAGCCCAAACGGCCCGGCGAGACCCACCAGGGCGACCAGGGCGACCCAGCCAACGAGGACATTCCCACCGACACCGGCGATGACGCCGAGACCGACAGCGCAAAGCCTTCGCGCCCGAAGTTCCGCACCGACAGCCGCTTCGATGTCTCCCAGACCGCACCGTTACCCCTCGACAGGCAGCCCGCATGCGGCGCCTGCAACGCCGATGCCGGCGAGCCCTGCAACGTCGGTTGCGACTGCCCGGCATGCCAGGACCCGATGCCCACCGGCGACGCCGCCGAGTATTTACGCGACAACCTCAGCGCCCAGATCGAAAGGAAGGGATACGCCCTCGTACACTTCCCCGCTTTGACGACGGCCGTCCGAGTCGACCACGACGGCAACGCCGTGCACGTCGTCCAATCTCCCGATTCGATCGCCCCCGAGGCCATCGCCGATCTGGCCGCCGCCCTCGCGGAGATCACCGCCCGCGCCGACCACGCGGCGAAGGCCCGCCGCGCCGCGCGCAAAAAGGGCGGGCGCGCGACCGCATAGGCGCCGCTAACGGTCCCGGGCACCTGCGCCCGGGACCGTCCGGGGCGATCATGAGCAGCCCCGCACCCCGACTATCCGCGCGCGCGGGCCTCGATGATGCCGCCAGCATCACCGATCCACCCGCCTTATCCCATTACACCGGCCCCACCACGCCACCCCGAGCAAAGGACCAGACCACCCATGAACATCGACTTCTTGCACCTCCGTAGCGCCCTGTGGACAGTTCACACCGCGCCAACCCTGCGAGAACTCACCGCGGACCCGTGGATCACCGACGAAGTCGGGGTCACCATCACCTCTCAGGAGGGAGCCGACGGCCTCGCCCTCTACGGTGGCACGTACACCGAACTCGCGGACGCGCTGCAACTGCGGGTCGACGAGCTGCGAGTGGCAGCGCAGCAGCAGGCGAGCGACCCCTACGCCGACGACCGGGCGGACCTGGCCGCCATCCTGCGCGTCATCCGCAGCAGCCATCCCGACGCCGTCTCCGCGCACCTGAGCATCCGCGGCGAGGATCGGTACGACTTCGAGATCACCGATCTGATCATGAACAGCGGGCAGCCGCTTTCCGACCAAGACCCCGCCGCGCTGGACACTCTGCGCGACCGCACACCGGACCTCTCCGCCAACCTGCGATGGCGCGGCGTCCTCCGCGAAGACAAGCACGGCCACGCCGTTCTTTCTGTCACTAGCAGCCGCGACGACGCCCAATAGCGACGCCCAAACGGCTTCCTCGGTTGCACCAGCGCTCTTAACAGGGTGACATTAAACACGCAGGGCAAGGGGCGGCAACCCCGAACCGCAGCACTCAGAACCTCATCGAAAGGCGAACCGTGACCGAGCAGATCCACCACCGACCGGCCCGCATTGACGTCGACCCCCACGCCGACCCCGGCGAGATCAGCGATCCAATGGTGATGTTCACCTACAAGATCGCCACCCACCTCGCCGAGCAGGTCGGCCAGCCGCTCGACGCCGTCGGATTCTGGCGCTTCTCCCACAGCGCCCCCGCCGTCCTCGACGGCTGGACCCGCCACGAGATCACCGTCGCCGAGCACACGGTTGTCATCACCAGTAGCCCCGACGGCATGAACATCCCGCAGTACCGCGTCACAGTCGACGACCAGGAAGCGCCCTACCGCTTCACTCTGGACCGCCCTCTCGCCGAGCTGCTGGCCGAGGCCGCCCACCGAGCAATCACCGGTCAGAGCGCCTGATCACCCCAGTCTCGTCGACGGCTATAAGCCGCCGGCGAGACATCCCGGCCGCCAGCTGTCTCTCTCCCTCGTGAGGACACCACCATGTTTCTCGGCACCGTATGGGCCTGCACCGACTGCCTGTTGAAAGTCGCCAACGACGAGCTCAACCCAGACCGGCCCGCCGACCTGCCACCCGTGCTCGCGCTCATCCTGAACGGACAGCACCTCAGCCCCGGACTGCCCGCAGACGAGCACGCCGACACCTGCACCCCCACCGACCGCACCCTGACGCAGTGCGACTGCGAAGAAATCCCGTTCAGCACGGCGTCGTGTGACACCTGCGGCGACGTCCTCGCCTGAACCCGGCACGCCCTCACTCTGGAGCAGGACAACCGGTACCGCACCCTCAGCGCGGCCGAACTCATCGGCGAGGACTGCTGGCGATGCGGTCTCCCGGCATGCGCCGGAACCCTGCACTTCGAGGACCGAGGACCGTTCCAGCTCATCTCCTGCCGCTCCCTGCGATGCGGCAACGGCCACCGCTGGACCCGCGACACCGACGGCGGCTGAGCCGGGAACGGCCGGCGTGGGCATCGAGCCCGCGCCAGCCGTGCTGCCGCGCCCGATGCCGCCAGCATCACCCACCCGAACGGCCTCGACAACCACCACGGAGAACCCGATGCCCTGGACCGAAACCCTCCCGAGGGACAAGCGCGACAAGCTCGCAGCCGCCCTCGCCGAGCACGGCAGCGAGCACGTCGCCTATGCCGGCGGAGACGAGAACTACGCCGGCTTCCTGCTCGCCGCCGACGTCATCTGCCGCAAGCAGATCGGCGTATCCATCTTCGACCTCGCCGACTACTGCTGGACCGACGCCTACCACGACGACATGACGCCCGGCGACGCACTGCGCGGAGCCCTCGCCGCCGACGGTTTCTGACCAACCCTGACGGACCGGCAACTTGCACTTCGGCAGTTAATGGGGTAACATTAAACATAGCGGGTGGACGGAACGGCAACTCCGCCCAGCCGGTCTTCTCAGAACCTCACCACCAGGGAGAAATCCGTCATGACCGAGACCATCGAGCGCGTCCGGGTCCTCAACGGCCACACCAGCCCTGACACCGCCTACCAGGTCGACGACTACCCGTACAGCTTCCATCTGCGATGCAAGATCCGCTACTGGGTCGAGACGGCCACCAAGGGCTCCAAGAAGGGCCAGCAGCGGTTCATGTCGCAGACCACCGACGCGCGCCGCGGCAACACCACATGGAACAAGCCAAAGGGCAGCACCTACGACCTGCTCACCGTCATCTACCTCGACGGCCAGGACCACGTTCAGCACGACGGGGTGAGCGAGCTCGGCATCACCCCGGAACGCGACGCCCTCTGGCGCCTCAACGGCATCTATGAGCAGCTGGCCGACCAACAGCTCCGCCGGTACGACGCCCTGCGCGGCCTCGCGCGCCGCCGCTATGCCGAGCCGTGGGAGAAGTTCGAACGCATGGTGACCGACGTCGCCGACCACCTGGGCAACACCGGCGAGATTCCCGAGCTCGTCAATGGCACGTGGACCACGCCTCAAGGGCAGCTGCGATACCTCGGCGCCGAGAACCTGCCCATCTACCTCGCCCTCGCCCGGGAACACCTCGCCAACGACTGACCGCGCCGCCCTCCCCGCGAACACCGGGGGAGGGCGACCCCGGTCACGACCTACTGATGCCGCCAGCATCAATGAACTCCACGAGGGGCTGCCATGTTTCCTGATCTGCACGCTCTCAGCATCGGCGAACGCGCCGCCTTCCAGCCACGGGCCTACGTCACCATCAACGGCCACGTTCACCAACTCGGAACCATCATCCGCTACACCGACGCCGAGACGGGCGAGCTCACCGAGATCAACGCCTATTCCATCACCACCTCCGCATGGCTGAACCTCATCACCGGCAGGCCCGTCGGCGATCCGCGCGATGAGGAGGACGTCGACCTCATGGCGCGTTACTACGACGCCCGCGGATTGGCGGCGGACCTCGACGCTGGCCGTAGGCTCGCGCAACACCGGCGCCGCAACGATCCCTCCAGCTACACGATCGCCGTCGACCACGTCCGTCGCACACTCACCGCCGACGACAACTGATCCGACCTTCGACTCACGCCAAACTCGGCGAACCCTCGGTCGCCCCGGGCCTGTTCGGCCCGGGGCGACGCGTTCGGCACCGCACCAGCCGAACGCGTCCGACGAGATCCGGCGCAACCATCCGAACGCTCATGCCCCGGCGCCGCAGATATTCCAGACCAGGAAGGCTCGATCATGCCCCAGCCACGAGACCCACGCTCGCCAGCCCGGCTCGCCAGCGCGCAGGCTTACCGCATCGCCGACGCGATCGCCGATGCCTGGACCCAGCGCTTCGACACCGGCACCGACTTACACATCCCGTTGTCGGTCACCGCCGCCCTCGCACTACTGACTCCGGCGGACGACCTCCGGTCCGATCCGGGCCAGAAACTCGGTCATCTAGCCCCCGAGCGCCTCCCCATCGTTCTGCGCGATATCTGGCGTAAATTCATCGCCAGTCGCCCGGACCTCGCCGTGCGCGCCGCACCATTGGTTGGATGGCTGCATCCCTATCCCGACGACGACCACCGCATCAGCGCCCATGCCATCACCTCCGCCGCTGTACGGGCCGGGCTGTTCGACCTCACCCTCGACAACGAGCGCCGCCGCAATACCGATCTACTGGGTGCGGTCCGGCAGACCCTGCGCAGCCGCCGGGCCAGGACCCATCGCGGCGAGTTCTTCACTCCGCAAGACCTCGCGGAAGCGCTCGCCCGCATCACCCTCGACGACATCCAGGACGCACCGCCCGGGGCGTCACTATGCGATCCCGCCGCGGGCACCGGCGCCATGCTCTGCGCCGCCGCGCGGATCATCCGTGACTGCGGCCGCGACCCGGCGGACTTCCGCTGGTACGCCAACGACATCGACCCCCTCACCGCGGCCTGCCTCGCCGTCAACACACACCTCTGGGGACTCGGCCGCTGCGTCACTATCGGTTGCGGCGACGCACTCGCCGACACGTGGCTCGAACATGCCAAGATCGACCGTCAAGCCGGCTTGAACGCCCTCGCCGTCGCCGGCCTACGGTCCTTGACAACGCGCAGCTGACACCCCGCCGCCCGATCGGACAACCGCCGTGTCGACTCGCCGCCCGCCCGCCGCAGCTCAACCAGCACCGGCCGGTATCATCAGAGACGCCTTGCCCGGTGGCGGCATCCGTTCACGGACGCCTCTCTCTGGTGAGGGTTCTGAGAAGGATGGCCGGGGAGTTGCCGGCCCGCGGTTCGCCCGCGGGTTTCACCCCGGCCATCCACCCCGCCGACCGGTGAGGCCGCCGATGGAAACCCGTACCGTCAACGGCCGTGTCGTGACGGACCGGCGAGGCGCCAGCGAGGTCACGGGCCTGGCCTACCAGACCATCCGCCTCTACGCCTCACCGACCAACCGCGCCGGCGTCGGCTTCCCCGAGCCGCTCACCGACAATCTCGAGGGACGGGAGTGGTACCCCCTCGACGAACTCCACGCCTATGCTCAGCGGCTCGCCCAGAAAAATGCACCAGCCGGAGCGCCGGCATGGCTCCGCGACGGCGACCCGGACGACCTCCTACCCGCGACAGAATTCCGCCGCGCAGCCGACATCGGCCAAGGCACGTGGAAACGCTACGTCCAAGACTCCCGCGCCGCATGGACCGAAGGAACCGACGGCTACCTACCGCTACCCGACGACGAAGAGGACTACCGCGGGACCGGCACGAGATACTTCTGGAAGCGCCACCGCATCGCACACTGGCTCGACAACCGCCCGGGCCAGACCGCTGCGGGTCGAGTGGGCCGCAAGCCCGGCCCACCGGCCGCCACCGTCGACGACGCCATCGCCGCCATGCGCCAAGCCGGCGGCGACCTCAGCGGCACCCAACTCGCCGCCGCACTCAACATCAAACTTCCCACCGCCTACCGTCTCCTTCGACAAGCCCGCGAAAGGCTCGACAACCAGTAAGGAGTCGGCACCGGGCATCGCGGCGATGCTGCCAGCATCAGCACGCCGACGGAACAAACGTCAAAATCACTTCTGCGTGCCTGGGCGAAAGTACGGACCGTATGCTCCCGCCGGACCGGCACGGCCGATCCTGGCCGCTGGCGCGTCCAGAACGGATCGACCGTCCCTATCACCGTGCGTGAGTGATTGGGGTTACTGCCGCATCAGGCCTTCGGCCCGATAGCCTTCGGCCCGACCAGGGGGCGCCGCCCCCGTGGACCCCCGCGCCTCGCCGGCGAGGCAGGCTCCAGGATGACCCGGCAGTGCGCCACCCTGCGGGTGGCGTGGTGGGTCATCCCGGCGGCCTGCCCAAGGGGTAATCACACCGGCTCCCGGGCCGCAAACCCAACCCCGGGGTTTGCACCCCAGAATCCGGCGTGATGAATCGAAGATCAGGC
>NZ_JBFBAD010000245.1:0-7158 GCF_040682075.1 Actinoplanes sp. NPDC051411
CTCGCGTGCGTCTCGCCGTCGCGTGGCTGGGCGCCCTGGGTCGAGCGGCAGTGCCGGCGTTTGCTGTCCGGAGTTCTGTGGTGGGCGGGGGGCGTGGCGGCCCAACCCGCGGGCCCCCCCCCCCCGCCCCCCGCGACCCTTTGCCTTCATGATCGTTTTTTAGATATGGATATTCGTGTCCCCGGCCGCCTCCTGGCCGCGACGGTCGCGGTCGTCACCGCGCTGGCCGGCGGCATCGCACCGGCCACCGCCGACCTCGCCCAGCCGGCCGTGGTGTCGGCGAACCCGGTCGACTACACGCCGCACGTGCTCGACGGCACGGTGTGGGCGATGGCCGTGGTCGGAGACACCGTGGTCGTCGGCGGCGACTTCCATTCGGTGACCGACAGCAGCCGCCGGCACGTCCTCAAACGCCGCAACATCTTCGCGTTCGACCTGCGCGACGGCTCGATCCGGCCGTTCGCGCCGACGGTCGACGGCCCGGTGTACGCCCTGACCGCCGGCCCGGACGACTCGGTCTACGCCGGCGGGGCCTTCGCCACCGTCAACGGGTCGTCGTCCCGCGGCCTGGCCTGGCTGTCGCTGTCCGGCGCCCGGCTGGGCCCGTTCGCGGCAAGGATCGACAAGGGTGACGTGCGAACCCTCGCCACCTTCGACGGCTGGCTCTACGCCGGCGGCACGTTCACCGCGGTCAACGGGGTGCCCCGGGCCGGTCTGGCCCGGATCGGCGGCTACTCCGGCCGGCTCGACTCCGGCTTCGACGCCCACTTCACCGCGCCCGGCCTGATCCGCACCTACGTCGAGGACCTCGACATCTCCCCCGACGGCCGCCAGATGGTGGTGGTCGGCTCGCTGCTCAGATCGGGCAACACGGACCGCTCCCGGATCGCGATGTTCGACATCACCGGAGCGACGGCCGCCCTGACCGGGTGGTACACCGACGCGTTCGCCCCGCCGTGCGCCCCCGACTTCCAGGCCTACCTGCGGCAGGTCAAGTTCTCCCCCGACGGCTCCTACCTGGTGGTCGTCTCGACCGGCGGCACCTCCGGACCGGACAAGCTCTGCGACTCGGCCACCCGGTTGGAGGCCCTCGGCGTCGGCCGCCACGACCCGGTCTGGGTGCAGCACACCGGCGGCAACTCGCTGTTCGCGGTCGCGGTCACCGGCAGCGCGGTCTATCTGGGCGGCCACCAGCTCTACCTGGACAACCCGTACGGCCACAAGGTCAAGAACCCGGGCCAGCCGCCGGTCTTCACCCCCGGCCCCGGCGCGGTCATCCGCCCCGGCATCGGCGCCGTCGACCCGGCCACCGGCAAGGCCCTGGCCTGGAACCCGACCCGCACCCGGGGCGTCGGCGTCCGCGTCTTCGTCGCCGTCCCCCAGGGCCTGCTGGTCGGCTCGGACACCGACGAGCTCGGCCACGAATATCACGGCCGGATCGGCATGTTTCCCGAATGATCTACCTTGGTCGGCGTGATTCTCCACCACCTGGGATACGTTGTGCGCGACCTCTCGGAGGCCGCCCGCCGCTGGTATGACGTGGCCGGCATCGGCCCCTTCCTGGTCCTCGACCACGTCCACTTCGACACGCTGACGGTCGACGGCCGGCCGGCCGCCTTCGACCACAGCGCGGCCTTCGCCGCCCACGGCGACCTGTTCATCGAGATCCAGGAGGTCCACGCGGCGACCCCGGCCGCCGCGGCCGACTTCTTCCGGCTGGGCTCGCTGCCGGCACTCCAGCACCTGGCGTACGTCGTGGACGATCCCGCCTCCACCGCCGCCCGTTTCGAGGCCAACGACATCCCACAGACCGTGGCCGCGGCGACATCCGGCCTGAGCATCGCCCAGTACGACCTCGCGCCGTCCCTCGGCTTCGCGGTCGAGATCCACCCGCGCACCGACGAGCTCACCGCCCTGTTCGAGAAGGTGCGGGCGGCGGCCGACGGCTGGGACCAGTCCACCTTCCTCCAGCCCTTCGGCTGAGCCGTCACGCCCCCGGCCCCGGCCTTCGAGGCGGCGTCCCGGAGGCCGGGCGCCCGTCGCGCCATGTCACGATCGATGTGACGGAGGTGCCCATGCGCGTGTTCAGCCGGCCGGCCGCCCCGCTGGTCGTGGCAGTCCTGCTCTCCACCGTGGCCGGTTGCGTCCGCGTCGAGCCCGATCCGGCCGCCGTGCCGGCCGCCCCGACCGCCGAGGCGGCGCTCGGCGGGTGGCGCGACTTCCCGGTCGGCCGGCGACCCCGGCCGATCCTGCTGCTCGGCGACCCGGCGTCGGTCAGCCCCAAGACGGCGGTGTTCCCCCGTCTGCGACTGGCGACGACGCCGCCCGCCGCCCCGGACACAGTGGAGGTGACCCTGCCGGAGGGCCGCACACGGCTCGCGGTGCTGCCGCCCTCGACCGCGCTCGCCCAGATGCTCGACGGCCGCGTGACCGACAGCAGCGGCCCTGAGCGCGCCGTCACCGACGTCCGCCTGAAGTCCTGGTCCTACCCCACCGACCGGGGACCGCTGTCCCTGCCGACCTGGATCTTCCACATCGACGGAGGAGACGTACGCTGGCCGGCCCTGGACCCCTCGGCGTTCTGGCGGCTCGGCAAGCTGCGGCTGTCGGTGACGACCGGACCGGTCGCCCGGCTCACGACCGACGGGCGCGGCGCGACCGTCGACCTACCCCAGCCGGCGCTGACCTGCGGTGGATCGACGCCACCCGACACGGTCACGACCCGCGCATCGGACCGGGCCGTGCTGGTGGTCGTCGCTTCGCCGACCGCCACCACAAAGCCTCGGGGAGCCGACGTGGACTGCCTGAACGACGACGTGCTGCGGCGCCGGCCGGTTCGCGTCACCTTCGACGGCCCGCTCGGCAACCGGGTCCTCCTCGGCCCGGACGGCAACGTCGTGCCGGTCATCGCACCGGCCGGCGGTTGACCGCGGACGGATCTCAGCGGCCGGGGCCGCCCAACAGGTCCTGAGTCGGCGACGGCGGCCCCAGCGTGGTCGCCGACGTGCCGCGCCGCACGAACTCGCCGCCCGACGGCCACCGGGTCACGAACTGGTCGCCGGTGGCCGAGTCGTAACGGATGACCGAAATGTCGGCGACGTCGACCGCGAAGAGCCGGAACGACCCCGGCGTCGGCGACCAGCCCAGCGCCGGGCCCACCGCCGCCGCATAGCGCTCCTGCACCCCGAGATCCGGCTCCGACCGCGCGACCCCGCGCACCTTGAACTCGCCCTCCGCGCCGTCCCGCGAGGTGATCACGCTGTGGACCAGCACCCGCGGGTCGCGATCCAGATCCGCCGCCTTCAACGACGCCGGCATCATCGACAGCCACAGCTCACCGTCGAGCACGAAGGGCTCGACCGGGCTCAGCCGCGGCGTGCCGTCCCGCCGGATCGTCGCGACCAGCACCACCCCGGGCCCGATCAGGCGCTGCCGGCCGACGGACGCCAGCCGAGGCTGCTGTTCCTCCACCGATGACCACCGCATGCCTCCGGTATACGCCGAGGGTCCGACAGAAAATCCGGCAAGATCTCATGCAACCTCCGCCGCGCCCGCCCTCGTGCTTAACGGCGACCGAGACCGAACGAAGACCAACAGGGGGATGCGGATGAGGGATGGCGACGCGGCCTTCACCGAATACTTCGCGGCCCGCTCCGGGCCGAGGATCTGGTTCAGGTCGCCTTCACGAAGCTCTACCTGCACTGGAACCGCGTGGTGCGGCACGAGGCGCTCGACCCGTACGTCCGTCAGGTGCTGATTCGCACCTACATCGACGACGGCCGTAAAGCGTGGTGACGACCGCATGATGCCCGGCTTCCAGGCCGTACAGGGGGTACCGCCGGCGGCCTGTGTGACGCCCCGTCACTAGACTAGAGCGGATGCCGTTCGGGGGTCAGGTTTGCGGACGGCGGTGGTGAGGCGTTGCCCGGCGCGTGGTCTCTGTGCCGAGTGCGGCGTGACCAGTGTGGGGTCTTAGGCCATGACGCGGGCGGTGTTCACGCACTCGGCGACGTTGAGCACGAGCAGCAGCCGATCTTCGGTTTTGTATGCGCCGGTGACCAGTGCCCGTGAGGGGCCGGTCAGGGTTGCCGGCGGCTCCTCGAACAGCTGGGCGTCCAGGTCGGCGACCTGTCCGATGCGGTCCACCAGGAGGCTCACCGGCTCACCGGCGTGCCGCACGATCACGTTCATCACCAGGCCGGACATGTCCCGGCGCGGCAACCCGAACTGCACATGCAGGTCCACGGCGGCGATCACCTGCCCGCGCAGGTTGAACAGTCCACCGATCGCTTTCGGTGCCATCGGCACCGGCGTGTACTCGCTGTACGACAGCACCTCCTGCACAGCGTCCACGTCCACGCCGAAGAACTGGTCGGCGACCTCGAAAGTGACGAACTGGCGGCTGGACATGTGGGGCTCCCGGCGGGTGGTGGCCGTCGGGGGGTGCCGCGACGGATCGCCAGGATTATCGGAAGGTCGAGTACCCGAACCAAGGAATCCGGCGTGATCCATCTGCGGGAGCGGCGCTCATCGATGCTCGCCACCCTGGGGCTCGACGTCGGAGCTGAATGGGGCCCGTTCATTCCCGTAACCATGAGTAACGGGGTCGCCCTCGACTTCGCCGCCGTTCCGAAAGATTCGATCGTCCCAAATGTCGCGGGCGTACCGATCCGGAAAGCCTTTCAGCTGGCCCGACCCAAGGTCACGATGCGGGATCCGGGTGCGAAGTCACTGAAGGACTGTTGCCAGGACTCGCCGGGCCAGTAGTACGTCACACGGCCCTCGACGGGCTGGTAGCGGGCTGTGTAGAGCGTTCTCGACCCCTGCTCGTCGACGGATCGATAAAGCGGCGGCTTCAGCATCGCCGCCACGTCCGCGCCCGCGGCGCGGATGGCTCGCAGCCGCTCCTGCGTCCGCATGGCCCGCTCCTGCTCGTCGGTCACCGGCAGGTGCTGGTGATTGGCGGCGCAGGCGTCCGGTGCCACCGTCGGCGGCATATCCGGCCCCACGAACACCGTCATCGCCTTCTCGGGATCGACAAGGGTGAGGTTCTGGGGGACGGCGACCGGCAAGGACCGCAGCCTGTCGACCGCCTCATCGACGGTGTCGCACGTCTCCAGCAGGTAGCGCACGAGGATGAGAATGGCGAAGCCGCGTCCGTAGGCGGAACGTCCGCCCCAGGTGAGCGAGACCGCGAGACCGGCGTCGTTCATCCCGTCCAGCAGGCCCCACAGCATGTCCTGCATCCCGATCACGGGGCGCAGGAAGCAGGAGGAGACGATGGTCCCCTCGCACTGATCGGGCCGTAGGTCATAGTTGCGCAGCAGAGTGCCGTTCTGGCCGATCTGGGTGCAGGCCTGGGAGAACGGCCGCAGTGCCGCGTGGGTGAGGAAGACTTCGGCCTCGGGCCGGTCGAGTTGGCCGGCCAGGCGGCCCAGAACCGGGACCAGTTCCGGCATGTGCGCACGGAACAGCGCCCGAACACGCTCCGCGCCCTCCGGAGTTCGGCCCTCCTCGGTCAGCAGGCCCTCCATCTCCTGCCACAGGCCCCGGGCGTAGGCGGCCCACCGCCCGTCGCCGCCGTCGCCGACCTCGATCGCCTGGAAGGTCTTGTGCTGTTGCCGCACGGGCTGCCACTCCCCCTGGGAGGATCGGATGAGGTGAGGGCAACCTAGCTAATTGGGCAGGTATTCACCAGGTCGCCGCCGTGGGCGACGGCCAGGCGCTGGACCTGATGAAGCGGTTGAACGCGAGCGCGGCCGATTCCAAGTTGGCGAACATGTCCCGGGTTGGAGAAGCCGGGGATCAAGAAGGCTATGGCTCGTCCACGGCCAGGTCCCTGCCCGACGCGGCGACGACTGGCAGGAGTGCGTATTCATTCGGTGCGAGTGCTCCGGCGTGCTCGGCCGTCAGTTACAGACGGTAAGGGGGTCAGTAACCCTTCCACTCTCGCTCATCGTCGGCGCTAGGTGGGCTGGGTTGCTGCTGATCCGCTAGACCATCGGCGGGTGAGGCCTGGTCAGCCTGATTCGGTAGCCGCACCTCCAGACCGCCAGGCTTCGGCGGCCTCGGACCCATACCCGTCGCCTGAGTGACATTACGCAGTCCGGTCCGATCTGCTGGAAGATCAATGTCTTGATCAGCTTCGAGTGCATGGTGGTCGTTGTCCGGCGCGAGAGACCTGAACGGGGATGCCGTATCTTTCTCGGCCGCCGAATCGGGGTGGGCGATGCGGTTCAGGACCTCCTGGCCCACGTAGGCCGTCGCGGTGCCTACGGCCGTGGCGATCACCGCCTTGACGATCTCTTTCCAGATAACGTCCTGCACGATTGCCGCGCCAGCTGCGGCAGCTCCCCCGCTTGCCAGGATTGCCACACCGAACAGGATTACGGCCCCCGCGAGTGCGTCGGGGTTGGCCCATTCCTTTGTGCGATTAGCGCCGTCTGGCGCGCCCGCCTGCTGGAACAGCTGGAGCCCGTCGGCGACCTGCTCCAGCAGCGTCGCTGTCGCCACCCCAGCCACCGGCAGACCCAGAGCGTGCGCTTCAGCGCGGAGGAGCTCATCAGCGATTGCGTCGCGTTTCTCACGGAGCCGCCGCTTTCTCTTCCTACCCTTGGTCATGCTCAGCGCACGCTCAATCGCGTGTAGCCTCGCCAGCGGTATATACACCGCTTCCGCCTGGATGGTCTGCGCCGTCGCCTCGTCCACAGCTTCATTGTGGAACCGAGGAACCACCCCTCAGTAGCCCGTGGTGCGTCCGGGCTGAAGGTCCGGACTCCACAAGGTTCAGGCGAAAGCGGCGACCGACGACGTGTCGCGTCCGGCTCTGGTTGCGGATGATCAAGATGCTGACCACGGACTCGCGAAGTAGGTCCGGACACCAGCGAGCCGAAACGTCCGGATCTACTTTGCGGATTCCCGGCGGCAGTCACCCATTCGGGGAACGGGCAGTTTGCCTCCCCATAGGTTACGCGGTTGTCCGCGCCGACGCGGACGGCTCGCAAGATCACCCGCAAGGTAACCCGGGCACCCGCAAGGTTCGCGCGGACGGGACACCAACCAGCGCCTAGGGCGTGTATCGAAGTCATAGCCACTCGTTGATCGCGGCGATGGTGACGGTGGCTTCGTAGCGCACGGCGAGTTTGTCGAACCTGGTGG
>NZ_JBFBAD010000246.1:0-7147 GCF_040682075.1 Actinoplanes sp. NPDC051411
CCGGTGGACACGTTGAAGGTCGACAAGTCGTTCGTCGACCGGATCACCGAGGCGGGCCGGCACGCGGTCATTGCCGAGGCTTTGATCCAGGTCAGTACGGGTCTGGGCTTGACCGCGGTGGCCGAGGGTGTGGAGACGGCGGAGCAGGCGGACGCGCTCTATCGGCTCGGCTATCGCCTGCTGCAGGGCTACCACTTCGGCCGTCCGGTCGCCGACCCCGACTTCGACCTGGTCCGAGCCGGCGCCGCGGCAGCCGTTCATGTTGACTGAATCAACATGGACAACACCAAATACACGTTGACGCGATCAACACATCAACACGTCCGTGCCTCGGCCCGCCAGCCGGTGAATCCGCCCGCCGTGCCGACGGCGCGGGCCCAACAGCCGGCCGCGACGAGCCGCCTTGGCCGATCGGTTGCGTTGATGGAGCCACCCTGGCTAGTTGGCCGCGCTGACGGGCTGGCTTGGCGGTTTGGTTGCGTTGGTGCGGCTGGGGCGCGGGCTCGTCGCGACGGGCCGCTCTGGCTCGTGGGTTGCGCTGACGGGCTGGCTTGGCGGTTTGGTTGCGTTGGTGGGGCTGGGGCGCGGGCTCGTGGCGACGGGCCGCTCTGGCTGGTGGATTGCGCTGACGGGCTGGCTTGGCGGGTTTGGTTGCGTTGGTGGGGCTGGGGCGCGGGCTGGTCGCGACGGGCCGCTCTGGCTCGTGGGTTGCGCTGACGGGCTGGCCTGGCGGTTTGGTTGCGCTGGCGGGAATGGTCCGCCCGGCTGGCCGCGCTGACGGGATCCGCAGCCGATCGGCTGCGCCGATCGGGCGATCGGCTGCGCCGACAGTGCTGGCCAGGCCAGTTGGCTTGCCGGCGGCACTGGGCCGCCAGCAAGCCGCGCCTAACGGAACAGACCGGCGAGTTTGCCGCGCCTACTGAGCCGGTCCAGCCATTGACCGCGCCAGCGAAGTCGATCGCCGGTTGGCTGCGCTCACGGGGCCGGCAACTGCCTCACCGAGGCCGGCCGGTCCGGCTAGCTGGTGCTGCAGACTGTTCCGTTCACGGTGAAGGCGCCCGGCGGGATGTTCGGCCCGCTGTAGTTGCCGACGAAGCCGACCGAGACCGTGCCACCGCCTGCGGCCAGCGCCGGGGAGTCGGTCACGCGGACGGTCCGGCCGGACTGGGACCACGTTCCGTTCCAGCCGCTGTCCACGCCCTGCCATCCGGTCGGCCAGGTGAACGCCAACGTCCAGCCGCTCAGCGCGGCCGCGCCGTTGTTGGTCACGTCGATCTGGCCGACGTAGCCGTTGCCCCAGTCGTTGGTGTCGGCGAAGTGCACCGAGCATGTGCTGCTGGAAGGGGCTCCGGTGGGGAAAGTCAGCGGCAGCGAGGAGCGTGACACCCCGCCGGCGGTGTCGCGGGCTACGACCGTGACGGTGTAGCGCGTACCGGGGGAGAGGTTGCCGACGCTCAGCGTCGTCGCCGATGTCTCGCCGAGTTCCGCGCCGTTCTGGCGGAAGACCTCGTATTTGGCGATCGGGTGCCGGCCCGGCGTGGCCGCCGGCCAGGAGATCGTCGCGGCCTGGTCGGTGACCGCCGAGGCCGCCGGGCGGCCCGGTGCCCCCGGAAGCCCGGTCGGTGCGGCGGCCGGGTGGAGGGTGAGCAGCGTGACCGAGTACGCCGGCAGCGTCTGCGAGCCCGCGCTGCCGCCCGCCGCGGTCTGCACGCCGGCGCCCCCGTTCAGGAAGGACGTGACCGCGGGCGCGGCCGACGACGGCGAGTAGCCCTCGTAGTGCAACGACACGGTCTTCGCCGCCGACGGGTCCTCGTTGAGCAGCAGCACCCCGAGGTCCCCGTTGGCCTGCAGCGACGCGTGCACCTTGACCAGCGGGTCGGACGCCCCGGCCCGGATCATCTGGTCGCCCGGGTGCGTGAACGCGCTCATCACCTTCAGGGCCTGGTAGGGCGCGAACGGCGTGTTCATCGGCGGCTCGCAGACCGAGTTGTCGGCGTTGCAGTTGCCGCTCGACAGCATGCCGAAGTCGCCGTAGTCGGTCTGGCCGGCAACCGTCGACACCGTGCCCATGCCGTTGTGCACGTTCCACCAGTTGACCGTGAACACGCCGTTCTCGATCAGCGAGCTGTACGCGTCGGCCAGGAACAGCGCCCCCGGCTGGGTGTCCTCGCCGACCCCGACGTTGGTCTCGGTCAGGCTGATCTGGATGCGGTCGTCCCCGATCTGCTTGCGCAGCAGGTAGAGGGCGTCGTCGAGATATTGGGTCTTGGTCAGCGAGTCGGCCGCGCTGCTGCCGCCCGGGTACCAGTGGATGTCGACGAAGTCGATCGACGTCCGGGCCAGCTGGAGCACGGTCTGGTTCCAGGTGCCCATGTCGCCGGCCGCCACGATCCCGTCCGGCCAGTTGGCGGGCATGGTCAGCACCGCCCCGACCTTGATCGTCGGGTCGACCGCCTTCATCGCCGCCGAGTAGTCGATCACCTCGTTGGCGTACTGCGCCGGCGACAGATCGCTGTGATCGTCGGCCTCCCACGCCGTCCCGTAGTGCCCGTTGCCGTAGTTCTCGTTGCCGATCGCCCAGTAGCGGGCGCCGTACCCCTTGGTGACGTTGGCGTACCGGACCCAGTCGGCCGCTTCGGCGGCGCTGCCGGTCCCGTAGTTGGCGATGATCATCGGCTGGGCGCCGATCCGCTTGACCGAGCCCATGAACGTGTCGAAGTCGGTGTCCGGGGCGACGTAGCCGCCCGGCGCGGTGTTGTCCTTCCAGTGGTAGATGTCGGCGTAGGAGCCGCCCGGGTAGCGGATCATCTTGACTCCGGCCGCGCCGAGCAGGTCGGTGACCGCGGTGGTGCCCAGCTGGGCGTCCCAGACCGCGTCGTTCACGCCGAGGGCGGTGCCGGCCACGGTGGCGAGGCCGGAGCGCGCGTTGACGGTGACGTCGACCGGGGCGGCGGGCGTGTCCGCGTGGGCGGCGGGCGCACCGAGCGTGGCCGCCACCAGGGCGGCGGCCACCACTAAGGAGCGAGGGCGAAGCGACATGGTTCTCCTCGACGCAGGAAGGATGGGAGCGCTCCCACATCGTTCGCCCAGCAAGAGACCGCTGTCAATGAGCAAGATTGCGAAGATCGATGTCCGTGAATGTTAACGTAAACGCCCACCGAAGGGAGAAACCGCATGCGCCTCAAGATCGCAGCGGTGGGAGCGGCCGCGCTGGGCCTGCTGTCGCTGCCCACCCCGGCCATGGCCGCCGACACCACCGCCACCTTCACCCCCGGCGCCACCTGGACCGACACCTCCGGCAACGTCCTCCAGGCGCACGGCCTCGGCATCGTCAGATCCGGCTCGACCTGGTACGCCCTCGGCGAGAACAAGTCGGGCGAAAGCTCCGGCAACGCCGCCTTCCAGTCCATCGCCTGCTACAGCTCGACCGACCTCGCCCACTGGACCTACCAGCGCGCCGCCCTGAGCGTCCAGGCCACCGGCGACCTCGGCCCGGGACGCGTCGTCGAACGCCCCAAGGTCCTCTACAACGCGAGCACCAGCACCTACGTCATGTATTTGCACATCGACAGCTCCGACTACAGCGAAGCCAAGGTCGGCGTCGCCACCAGCAGCACGCCCTGCGGCCCGTACACCTATCGCGGCAGCAGCCGCCCGCTCGGCTTCCAGAGCCGCGACATCGGCCTCTTCCAGGACACCGACGGCACCGGCTACCTGCTCACCGAGGACCGCGCCAACGGCCTGCGCATCGACCGGCTGTCCGGCGACTACCTGAGCGTCACCGCCGCCGTCGCGGTGCTGCCGAGCTACGAGGCACCGGCCATGGTCAAGACCGGCGGGCGCTACTACCTGCTCGCCTCGCACCTCACCGGCTGGAGCACCAACGACAACGACTACGCGACCGCCACCTCGATCGGCGGCCCGTGGAGCGCCTGGCGCCCGGTGGCGCCGGTCGGCACCAACACCTTCACCAGCCAGACCGCCAACATCATTTCGGTCACCGGCACTGCCGGCACTTCTTTCCTGTACGCGGGGGACCGCTGGACAACAGGCAACCTGGGCACTTCACCCCTCGTCTGGCTGCCACTGACCGTTTCCGGCCCGACGATGGCGCTCGGCTGGCAGAGTTCGTGGACCCTCGACGTCACCACCGGCACCTGGACCGGCGCCACCAACCCGGCCGCCGCCACCGACCGCGTCACCGCCTCCCACAGCGGCCTGCTCCTCGACGTCTCCGGGGCCGCCACCGCCAACGGCTCGAAGACCGTCCAGTGGCCGGACACCGGCGGCACCAACCAGCGCTGGCGCCTGACCCGGGTCACCGGCAACGTCTACACGATCACCGGCGTCGGCAGCGGCAAGTGCCTGGAGGTGCCCGGCGGGTCGACGACCCAGGGCACCCGCCTCGACATCTACACCTGCGACGGCGGCGCCAACCAGCAGTGGGCCCTGACCGGCACCGGCTCGTCCACCTACCAGATGGTCAACCTCGCCTCGGGCCAGGTCGCCGACGTGGTGTCGGGCGCGACGACGGCCGGCGCCGAGGTCGAGCAGTGGGCCGGCAACGGCGGCGGCAACCAGAAGTGGAGCTTCACGGCCGGGTAGGGCTCACCGCGTACGTCATCGGAGCAGAAGGCTCCGGACGGCCTCGACCACCGCCTCCGGGGCCTCCTCGGCCATGAAATGCCCGTAGGGCACCGACTCGTGCACCAGATCGGGCGCCCAGGCGCGCCAGAGCGCGGCCGCGTCGAAACCGAGCTCCGCGCCCCAGTCCTGCTGCAGAACCGTCACCGGCATCACCAGCTGACGGCCGCTCGCGCGATCCTTCTCATCGTGCTCGACGTCAATTCCGGCCGATGCCCGGTAGTCGGCGACAATCGACGGTACCGCCTTTCGGCACGCGTCGAGATAGCGTTCTCGGACGTCGGCCGGAATCGCCTTTCGATCTAGCGCCCACAGGTCGAGGAAATGCCCGAAGAAATCGTCGGCGGCGGCCGCGATCATCCGCTCCGGCAGCCCCGGCGGCTGAGCCATCAGGTAGAGGTGAAACGCAATTTTGGCGCTGCTTCCGCGCATCACCTCCCACATGTCGATGGTGGGCAGCACATCGAGCGAGGCCAGATGCGTGACCCTCCGCGGGTGGTCGAGCGCCGCCCGGAACGCGACCAGCGCCCCACGGTCGTGCCCGACCAGAGCGAAACTGCCGAAACCGAGGCGCTCGCTCACCGCGAGCACGTCACGGGCCATTTCCCGTTTCGCGTACGCCGCCGCACCCACCGGCTTGTCGCTGTCGCCGTAACCGCGCAGATCCGGGCAGACGACCGTGTACTCGCTGGCCAGCGCGGGCGCGACGTGCCGCCACATCAGGTGCGTCTGCGGAAATCCGTGCAGCAACACGATCGCGGGCCCGCTGCCCTCCACCGCCACGTTGATCATCACGCCGTCAGCGCCCTCGATCCGTTCCGTCTTCATGCGCCCGAGCCTGCCGAATGCCGATGAGCATCCGATGAGCGCACAAAAATGTTCGCGACCGGCTTCCTGCCCGGCGCATTGTCCGGCGTGACCGTCGCCGTGATTCCCGGCGCCGGGATGGGCGCGTGGTCGTGGCATCCGGTGGCGCGTCATCTGCCATCGCGGGGCCATCGCGTGGACGCCCTGACCATGCCCGGCCTTTCCTACGGCGATTCCCCGGCCGGCCTCCGCCCCCGGCTCTCGACGATCTGGGCGTAGTGCGCGTCCGACCACGCGATCAGCGGCTTGATCAGCCCGGCGAGCGACCGACCGGCCGGCGTCAGCCGATAGGCGCTGGTCTCCGGATCGCGGGTGACCAGGCCGTCCCGCTCCAGTTCCCGCAGCGTGAGCATGCGCGGGCTGATCCGGCGCGACCGGCGGATCTCGGAGTATCTGCGGGGCCCGGCGTCCGAGGCGGACAGCCCTGCGCGGGCCGGCGCGCGAGCCGGACGGCCGCACCGGCGAGCGAAAGGTCCATCACGCCCATTTGTAGTCGTCGAGGGTTGGGTGCCTACCCTTCTCGGCGTGGAGGTCGGGTTGTTCGGGGTGCTCGGACCGGTCGTGGCGTGGGACGCCGCCGGCCGCGAGGTCGACCTCCGCGGCCCGAAGCATCGCGCCGTCCTGGCCCGGCTGCTGGTCGCCCGCGGGCGCGTCGTCCCGGTCGGGCAGATGGTCGACGACCTCTGGGTGGCGCCACCGGACGGGGCGCTGTCGGCGGTCCGCACGTTCGTCGCCGCGCTCCGGCGGGCGCTCGAACCCGGCCGCCCGCCCCGCGCCCGGCCGGCGGTGCTGATCACCGAGGGGCCGGGATACTCGCTGCGGCCGGCGCCGGACGCCGTCGACGCGTGGCGGTTCGAAGACGCGGTCACTGCCGGCGGCCCGCTCGGCGCCGCTCTGGGCTGGTGGCGGGGCCCCGCCTATGCCGACTTCCCGGACGCGCCGTGGGCCCGGGCCGAGCGGGCCCGTCTCACCGAGCTGCGGCTGCGGGCGGTCGAGATGGAGGCCGCCCGGCTGCTGTCCGAGGGCCGTCCGGCCGACGCCGTCCCGCACCTGGACGCGCACGTCACCGACCATCCCTGGCGCGAGGAGGGCTGGCGGCTGCTGGCGCTGGCGCTCTACCGGACCGGCCGGCAGGGCGACGCGCTGGCCGTCCTGCGGCGGGCCCGGGAGTTGCTGTCGTCCCGGCTCGGGCTGGACCCGGGGCCGGCCCTGAGCCGTCTCGAGCGGGACATCCTGCGCCAGGAGAAGAGCCTGGACGGCGCCGAGGAACTGTGGGCGACGGCCGCGAAAACCTACGACCGCCTGGTCGCCGTCGGCACCCGGGCGCGCCTGGAGACCACCGTCGGCCTGCTGCGCAGCCTGGCGGTGAGCGGCGGCGCCGACGGCCTCGGCGCGGCCCAGGAGCAGCGCCTGGCCACGATCCGGGCGGCCGAGGAACTGGGCGACCCGCTGCTGACCGCCCGCGTGATCGGCGCCTACGACGTCCCGGCCGTCTGGCCCCGCCCCGACGACCCGGCCCGCGCCGCCGAGGTGGTTGCGGCCGCCCGGCGCGCCCTGCACGCGCTGCCGGCTGACCCGACACACGGCAGCGCCGAACCAGAGCCGCGGCCCGACGCCGGAGCGGGCCCGGCCGGCC
>NZ_JBFBAD010000247.1:0-7019 GCF_040682075.1 Actinoplanes sp. NPDC051411
GCCGGGCCTGCAAGGCCCGGCCGGACCAGGGCTTTGGAGGCGGAGAAATGATCGGAACCAGGGCGCTGGAGCCGGTGGCGGCGCGTGCTGACCAGGTGTGGAAGGTCTACGGCGAGGACGAGGCCCGGGTCGTCGCGTTACGCGGGGTGAGCGCCGACTTCGTCCGGGGCAGATTCACGGCCATCATGGGGCCGTCGGGAAGCGGCAAGTCGACGCTGATGCACTGCCTGGCCGGGCTCGACACCGTCACCCGGGGCACCGTGCGGATCGGCGACACCGAGGTCAGCGGGCTCGGCGACCGCGCGCTGACCCGGCTGCGGCGCGACCGGGTCGGATTCGTCTTCCAGCAGTTCAACCTCCTGCCGACGCTGAGCGCGGCCGAGAACATCCGCCTGCCGCTCGACATCGCCGGCCGCAAGCCCGACCCGGCGTGGTGGGACACGGTGATCGACACGGTCGGGCTGCGGGACCGGCTCGGCCACCGGCCGGCCCAGCTCTCCGGCGGCCAGCAGCAGCGGGTCGCGTGCGCGCGGGCGCTGATGGGCCGGCCCGACGTCATCTTCGCCGACGAGCCGACCGGCAACCTCGACTCGCACGCGGGCGCCGGGGTGCTCTCGTTCCTGCGACAGAGCGTGCGCGAGCAGGGGCAGACCATCGTGATGGTGACGCACGACCCCGTCGCGGCCAGTTACACCGACCGGGTGGTCTTCCTGGCCGACGGCGAGGTCTCGGGTGAGCTGTACGACCCGACGCCGGAGAAGGTGCTGGCCGTGATGCAGCGGGCGCCGCAGGTGCTGGCCGGATGATGCGGGCGACGCTCAAGAGCCTGCTTGATGGGCGAGACCCGGGTGCCGTCGAGCCTGCTGCCGGCTGTGTCGAAGGTGCCGGGGTGGCATCGGCGACCGGTGTGGTCAGCGCCGACGGGGCCCGGGTGATCGGCTCCGACGGCAAGGTCGTGACCGCCGGGGTGGCCGTCGATCAGGGCGCCCGGCTCAACGTTCTTGCGGCGACAGCCCACGAGTGAGCAGCGTTCCCAGGAAGGCGGGGTCCACCCCGACCAGCGAGTCGCGCAGGTGGACCCCGTCGGTCGGCGGGAGCTCGAGCTCGGAGGGAACCGCCAGCACGGCCGCACCGGAGGCGACCGCGCTGGCCATCCCGGTCGGCGAGTCCTCGATCGCGACGCACTGCTCGACCGGCACCTCGAGCAGCTCGGCGGCCAGCCGGTAGGGCGTCGGATCGGGCTTGGGCACCGCCACCTCGTCGCCGCAGACGATCACGTCGAAGTTTTCCCGGCCCAGCGTCTCGAGGGCGACCTCGACCAGCTTGCGGCCGGTCGAGGTGACCAGGGCGGTCGGCAGGCCCTGCCCGCGGACGGCCCGCAGCAGCTCGAGCGCGCCCGGCCGCCAGATCAGGCCCTGGGCGAAGAGCTCGAAGACCCGCTCGATCAGCCAGTCGGAGTCGGGCTCGTGGTCGAGGGCGAGGTCCTCCCGCATGATCCGCATGCTGGTGACCATGCTGCTGCCGATCATCTCGCGCCGGGCCCCGGCGGAGAGGTGACGGCCGGCCTCCCGGACGGCGAGCTCGTTGAGCGCGACGTCCCAGACCTTCTCGCTGTCGACCAGCGTGCCGTCCATGTCGAAGAGCACCGCGGCGGGTCGGATCGTGTTCACGCTTTCATCTTCGCGGGTCATGGCCCGCCGCCGCTTCTAGTCGTTAGGTCAATCACGTACCTTCGCCCCCATGGAACACGTTTCGCTGGCCGGTCTCGAGGTCTCCCGCCTCGGGCTCGGCTGCATGGGCATGTCGGCGTTCTACACCGGCAAGAGCACCGACGACGCGGAGTCGATCCGCACCATCCACCGCGCCCTCGACCTGGGCGTCACGTTCTTCGACACCGCCGAGATCTACGGGCCGTTCGTCAACGAGGAGCTGCTGGCCCGCGCCCTCGCCGGCCGGTGGGACCAGGTGGTGGTCGCGTCCAAGTTCGGGCTGTACTCCCACCTCATCGACGTTCCCGGCCGCAAGATCGACAGCCATCCGGACAACATCCGCATCGCCCTCGAAGGATCGCTGCGACGGCTCGGGGTCGACCACATCGATCTCTACTATCAGCACCGGGTCGACCCGGCGGTGCCGATCGAGGAGGTCGCCGGGGTCCTCGGCGACTACGTGCAACAGGGCAAGATCCGGCACATCGGGCTGTCCGAGGCGTCGGCCGACACCATCCGGCGGGCGCACGCGGTGCATCCGATCACGGCGGTGCAGTCGGAATACTCGCTGTGGACCCGCGACCCGGAGGCCTCGGTTCTGCCCACGCTGCGTGAGCTGGGCATCGGCTTCGTTCCGTATTCGCCGCTCGGGCGCGGCTTCCTGACCGGCGCCATCCGGTCCACCTCCGCGCTCGACGCGGACGACTTCCGGCGCGCGAACCCGCGTTTCGCCGAGGAAAACCTGCGGCAGAACCTGCACATCGTCGACGAGGTCTCGGCGGTGGCGTCGTCCCTCGGGGCGACTCCGGCTCAGGTGGCGCTGGCCTGGGTGCTGGCGCAAGGTGACGACCTGGTGCCGATCCCGGGGACCAAGCGGGTGTCGCGGCTGGAGGAAAACGCCGGGGCGGCCGCCCTGACCCTGCCGGCCGACCAGTTGGCCCGGCTCACCGCCATCCAGCCGCCGGCCGGCGATCGTTACCCCGACATGTCGGTCATCGGTCGTTAATGGTGGTCGAGCCGGTCACACCGACCACCCCGCGGCCGGTTCGCCGCTCGCTGCTCGTACAGCGGTGGGAAGACCTGGCGTTCCTGCACTGGGCGGTCGAGCCGGCCGTCGTCGCGCCGTTCCTGCCTTCCGGCACCGTCCCGGACACGCTGGACGGGGTGACCTACGTCGGGCTCATCGCCTTCCGGATGGTCGGGGTGGGATTCTTCCGAGGGCCCGGGGTGCCCTACTTCGGCACGTTCTGCGAGACGAACGTGCGGTTCTACAGCGTCGACCCCTCCGGGCGCCGCGGGGTCGTCTTCCGGTCGCTGGACGCCGAGCGGTTGCTGCCGGTTCTGATCGCGCGAGCCGGGCTTTCGCTGCCCTACATGTGGTCGCGGATGCGCTTCTCCCGCTCGGGGGACGTGTTGCGGTATACCGCGCGCCGGCGGTGGCCGCGTCCCGATGTCCCGCCTTCGCCGCCGTCACGGGGGCCGGTCTCGGAGATTTCGGTCCAGGTCGGGGCCCCGATCGCGGCCCCGACGCCGCTGGAGCACTTCCTGACGGCTCGCTGGGCCTTGCACACGCACGCGTGGGGCCGCACCCTGCACATGCCCAACGATCATCCACAGTGGCCGCTTCACCAGGCTGAACTGCTCACCCTCGACGACGGCCTGATCGCGGCCACGGACCTGCCGGCCTTCACCCGCCCGCCGGACAGCGTCCTCTACTCCCCGGGCGTGCCGGTCACGTTCGGGGCGCCCGACGAAGTCCACGTGTAAGGCCGTCGACGTGCAAGGTAAGCACCGATCTGAGCCAATTCGTGGTGACGGGTCTCGATCGGACGGACGATGCGAGGTCCGCGTGTCGGTGGCCCGATGCACCGGGTCGGGGGAACTGGGGACCCCGGGGTGCCGGGCTACCGTGCGGCATGGACGTTCCGTTTGAGCTGTGGGGGCAGCGCGGGTGGCCCGGCACGGACATCGTCGGAGAGTCGCACTACGTGGACGCGATCCGGGACGTGTTCGGCCGGGAGTTCCGCGAAGACGGGTGCGAGCTGACCACCAGCGCGCAGCTCGTACCGGAGCCGTGGAACCGCCACGACCGCAACGCGGTCGGCGTGTGGGTGGCCGGGCGGCAGGTCGGCTACCTGAGCCGGGACGACGCGGCCCGCTACGCGCCGGCGCTGTCCAACCTGGTCGCGGATGGCCGGAAGCCGCAGGTGGCGGCCCGGGTATGGGCGGCATCAGGCTACGGCGACCGGGCCGGGCTCACCGGATCGGTACGGATCGACCTCGCCGAGCCCCACCTCATCGTGCCGGCCAACCGCGCACCGGGAACAGCCCACCGGGTGCTGCCGGCCGGCAACGCCATCCAGGTCACCGGCGAGGAGAACCACCTCGACGCGCTGCTCCCGTGGCTGCGGCCGGAGGGCGAATGCTGGGTGCACGTCACCCTGCACGAAATCCAGGAACAGCTGCCCCGCAGCACGCGCGAACTGATCGAGGTCCGGCTCGACCGCGCCCCGATCGGACGCCTCAGCCCGAAAATGAGCGCCGAACTGCTGCCCGCCGTACGCCACCTGGCCCAGGCCGGCCACCTCACGGCCGCGCGCGCCCTGGTCCGGGGCAACCGGATCAAGGTCGCGGTGGTGGTGCACGCGGCCCGAGCCCACGAACTGCCCGAGTCCTGGCTGGCCGCCTCCCAGCCCCCCGACGCCACGATCGTGGTCGCCGATCCGCGCAGCCGTGCGATCCCGGCGCGGGGAGCTCACCTGACCGACGGCCGTGCAATGGCGGCGGGCGGACCTGAGCCGGTCGGCCGCCGGGCGTTGGCCGAAGGCGGACCTGAGCCGCTTGGTGGCCGGGCGAGGACGAGGGCCGACCCGGGTACGGTCACCGTTGAGCGGCCGGCCGGTGTCGCGAAGCCGGTGGTTGTCGCGGGCGGTGCCCATGCCGCGGAGACCTCGGTCACGGCCGTTCTCGCCGACCCGGCCACCCGGCATGGGGAGATCCCGCCTCCGCCGGCTGGGATCCGGTTCGCCGTGCCGCCGGGCTGGCCGGAGCCGCCGGCCGGGTGGAGTCCGCCCGCCGGGTGGCGGCCCGAGCCGGCCTGGCCGGCCGCCCCTCCGGACTGGCAGTGGTGGGTGCCCTTCTGGGCCTGACGGACGAGCAGGGATGGTGCCTGCGAAAGGCGCGGTTGCCTCAGGTCTTGGGGAAGTTGGTTAAAGACCAGGGGCCGTCGCCGTCGGCTCACGAGCTTGGCTGACCGGCTGCTGTGGGCGGCGGCGCAGGGTCTCTCGAAGAGGGCGGCGGGAGAGAGTCGGGATGTTGGCGCGCGATCCGAGCGCGGCACCGGAACGATCCGCCGAGACAGCGCGGGAAGGTCCGCCCAGACAGCGCGAGAACGATCCGCCCAGACCGCGCGAGAACGATCCGCCCAGACAGCGCGAGAACGATCCGCCCAGACAAGGCGAAGACGATCCGCCCAGACAGCGCGGGGAACAATCTGCCCAAACGCCGCGAACGTTCCGCCCAGACGGGGCGGGAGATCGAGCCGCCCGTGCCTGCCGGGCCGGCCGCGCCAAGGCGTCCGGGCGCGGGTCGCCGCGGGCGCGGAGGAGGTCGGGGGCGGAGCTGGGCTTCAACCAGGTCGGGAGTTCGGCGATCGGGGTTATGCCGCCGGGGGCGTTCGCGTACGTCCGCATCGGCCGGGCGAAGAGCGGGTCGGCGGGCCACGCTGCGGGTGGGTCGGGGTCCGATCCCGTACGCGAAGTGGAGCCGTCAGATGAGCAGCCCGCCGGTCGCCCGGAGGTTTTGGCCGGTTAGCCAGCCCGCGTCCTCGGTGCAGAGGAAGGCGACCACCGAGGCGATGTCGGACGGGTTGCCCAGGCGTTGGAGGGCGGTCAGGGCGGCGGTCCGCGGTAGCGCGTCGGGTGGGTTGGTGGTGCGCAGGAGGTCGGTGTCGGTGGCGCCCGGGGAGACGGTGTTGACGGTGATGCCGTGGGGGCCGAGTTCGCGGGCGAGGACGGCGGTGATCTGTTCCAGCGCGGCCTTGGTGGCGCAGTAGAGGGTCAGACCGGGGGCGGGGACGGCCGTGTTGAGGGTGGAGAGGTTGATGACGCGGCCGCCTCGGGGCATCAAGGGGGCTGCCCGCTGGATGGCCAGTAGGGGGACCTTGGTGTTGACGGTCATCATGCGGTCGAAGGATTCTCCGGTGAGGTCGGCCAAGGGCAGGTGGCCGTTGGCGGCGGCGTTGTTGACCAGGATGTCGAGGCGGCCCGGGAGCGGGGCGAACATCGCGTCGACGGCGGCGAGGCTCGACTGGTCGGCCTGGATGGGGGTGGCGCCGGTGCGTTCGGCGACGTCGGAGGCGGCGTCGGTGCGGGCGCGGTAGGTGAAGTAGACCTGGGCGCCTTCGGAGGTCAGGCGTTCGACTATGGCGCGGCCGATGCCGCGGGTGCCGCCGGTGACCAGGGCGATCTTGCCGGTGAGGGTCATGCCCCCGAAGTCTGGGGCGTCGACGGGGTGATGTCTTGAACGAATGCGCGGAAGGCGGCCGGGGTGAGGCCGACCAGGTCGCGCATGGTGCGGGTCAGGTGGGGCTGGTCGGCGAAGCCGCCGGTGGTGGCGGCTTCGGTCGGTGGCGCGCCGCGGAGCATGGCGGTCAGGGAGCGCTGGAGGCGGGCGGTGCGGGCGACGGCGCCGGGTGAGAGGCCGATTTCGCGGCGGAAGTCGCGTTCCAGGCGGCGGCGGGTCAGGCCGAGGGCGGCGGCTACGTCGGAGACGCGGGAGGTTCGCTGGAGGCGCCACCAGGCGGCGGTCACGGCGGGTGACGGGGACCACCGCGGATCGGTGCTCGCGGCGAAGCTGGGCCCGGAAAGGGGCCGGGAGAAGGCGGCGTCCAGCCAGGCGAAGCGGGCCGGCCAGGACGGCAGGGCGGCGAGGGGCGCGGCCAACGGGAGATCCAGCTCGACGGTTTGGCCGGAGAGTTCGGATAGCGGCAGGCCGGCCAGGAGGGTGGCGCCGTGCGGGGTCAGGCCGATCGACACGCCGCGGCCCCAGGAGGTCGGGCCGTCGACCGAGGCGCGGGCGCGCGGGCCGGTGAGCAGCGCCGCGCCGGTGTCGAAGTCGACGATCACGGTCGGGATGTTCAGGGGCAGCAGGCGGTGCGGCAGCGGAGCAGCGGTCCCGAAGGCCGCGTAGCCGACCGTGAACGGGCCGCGGGGCGCCCCCCCCACCGGGTAGGCCGGGGCGGGCGGGGGCGCGCGCGCCAACCAGTTGGGCCTAAGGACGTGGGGAGGGGGGACGAGAGCGTTGGTGATA
>NZ_JBFBAD010000248.1:0-7017 GCF_040682075.1 Actinoplanes sp. NPDC051411
GACGTCAGCTGGCTCAATGTCGGCAAGGTCGGCGCGGTCATCGTCTTCGTCTTCGTGATCATGTCGATGTCGAACGGTGTCAACCTGACCGACGGCCTCGACGGCCTGGCCACCGGCGCCTCGATCCTGGTGCTGGCGGCCTATTCGCTGATCGGCTTCTGGGAGTACCGGCACTGGTGCGGTGACACCGACTACGCGCTGCACAACGCGTACTGCTATCAGGTGCGAGATCCGCTGGAGATCGCGATGATCGCGGCGGCGGCCGCCGCGGCCTGCGTGGGCTTCCTGTGGTGGAACACCAACCCGGCCCGCATCTTCATGGGCGACACCGGCGCGCTCGGCCTCGGCGGATTGATCGGCGGCCTGGCGGTCGCGACCCGCACCACGCTGCTGTCGATCATCATCGGCGGCCTGTTCGTGATCATCACGATGTCGGTCGTCATCCAGATCATCTCGTTCAAGACCACCGGTAAACGGGTGTTCCGGATGTCGCCCCTCCAGCACCACTTCGAGTTAGCCGGCTGGAGTGAGGTCAACATCGTGGTCCGGTTCTGGATCGTCGCGGGCATCTGCGTCGCGATCGGCCTGGGACTGTTCTACAGCGACTTCCTGGCGGTAATGGGATAGCTCTCTTTTTATCGAACACGCCGTCGTCGTGACGAGGACTCACGTCCCGTCACGACGATGATGTGTCCATGGCGGACGCAAGCAACCCGAGGGCGGCCCGCCCGTCGCTGAGCCGGCAGCTGCTGCCCGCCGTGCACGGGTTGCTGGCACGGCCCCTCTCCTCGTACTACCTGCTGATCTCGAGCTCGGGCCTGCTCCTGCTCATCGGCCTCACCATGGTCTTCTCGGCGACCAGCGTGAAGGCGTACGCGGAGACCGGCAGCGCCTTCCACGCGATCATCAACCAGGCGATGTACGCCCTGCTCGGCCTGGTCGCGTTCTGGATCTGCCAGCGGCTGCCCGCGATGACGCTGCGCTACATCGGCAAGTACATCCTGGGCGCCGCGATCGTGCTGCTCGCCCTGCTGGACCTGATCGGCGCCCTGAACTCGGTCGGCATCATCGGGCACCCCGGCATCGGCCCGATCCACACCAACCTGCTCTGGCTCTACCTCGGTCCGATCGGCCTGCAGCCGGCCGAGCTGGCCAAGCTCGGCATGGTGCTCTGGGGCGCCGACATCATCGCCCGCAAGGGCCCGGCCCTCGGCCACTGGCGCGAGCTGGCCCGCCCCCTGTTCCCGGTCATCGGCCTGCTGTTCGTGCTGGTCGGCTACAACGACCTGGGCACCATGCTGGTGCTGCTGGCGCTGATCGTCGGCCTGCTCTGGGCGGCCGGGGTGCGGCTGCGGGTGTTCGCCGCGCTCGGCGTCATCGGCCTGGCCGGGGTCGGCCTGCTCATCGCGGCCGCCTCGGGCGGCGCCGGCTCGGGTTCCAGCGAGGCCCCCAACTACCGCCTCGAGCGGCTCACCAGCTTCCTGCAGCCGATCGAGAAATGCGACCCGCAGGGCCCGTGCTACCAGATCCTGCAGGCCCGCTCGGCGATCTTCGAGGGTGGGTGGTTCGGGGTCGGCCTGGGCAAGGGCGCGCTGAAGTGGGACTGGCTGCCCGAGTCGGACAACGACTTCATCTTCGGCGTGATCTCCGAGGAGCTGGGCGTGGTCGGCTGCGCGGTCGTGCTCGCCCTGTTCTCGGTGCTCGCCTACACCGGCTTCCGGATCGCCCGCCGCTCGGCCGACCCGTTCCGCCGCCTGGCCGCCACCGCGATCACGACCTGGCTGGTCGCCCAGGCGGTGATCAACATCGGTGGCGTGGTCGGCCTGCTGCCGATCACCGGGCTCCCGCTGCCGTTCATCTCGGCCGGTGGCAGCGCGCTGGTGGTGACCATGGCGGCGATCGGCATGCTGGCCTCGTTCGCGCGGGCCGAGCCGGACGCGGCCCGGGCCCTGAACGCCCGTCCGCCCGCTCGATGGGTGCGGCTAGTCTGGGCCCCGCTGCCGCCGATGCCCCCGGCGCGGCGGCCGGCCCCGGCCTCCTCCGGGCCGGTCTCCTCCGGGGCCGGGCGGAGGCGCTAGGTGACGGATCCGCGGTCGGTCGTGCTCGCCGGAGGCGGCACCGGCGGCCACATCTATCCGCTGCTCGCCTTCGCCGACGCGCTCCGGCGCCACTTCCCGGACGTCCGCATCACCACCCTGGGCAGCCCCAAGGGCATGGAGAACGAGCTGATCCCGGCGGCCGGCTACGACCTGCGCGTGATCCCGGCGTTCCAGCTGCCGCGCGCGGTCAACCTCAACCTGCTGCGCACCCCCGACCGCATGTACAAGTCGGCCCACGCCGCCGGGCAGATCCTCGACGAGGTCCGGGCCGAGGTCGTCGTCGGCTTCGGCGGCTACGTCTCGGTCCCGGCCTACCTGGCCGCCTGGCGCCGCAAGGTGCCGATCGTGATCCACGAGGTCAACGTGCCGCCCGGCGTCGCCAACCGGATGGGCATGCGGTTCACCAAGCACGTCGCGGTCGGCTTCCCGACCCAGCCCCAGCTGGCCGAGTCGCTGCGCGGTGCCCGGGTCGTCGGCGTGCCGCTGCGCACCTCGATCACCCGTCTCGACCGGGCGGCCGCGCGACCCGGCGCGCTCCAGCACTTCGGGCTCCGCCCCGACCGGCCGGTGCTGTTCGTCTCCGGCGGCTCGTCCGGCGCCCGCACGATCAACCTCGCGGTCGCGGCCGCGGCCGAACGGATCACCCACGCCGGCATCCAGGTGCTGCACGTGCAGGGCGGTCGCAACGACCCGTTCGACGTGCCGGACGACCTACCGGTGCCCTACCGCGTGATCCCGTACCTGTCCGACATGCAGCTCGGCTACGCGGCGGCCGACCTGATGCTCTGCCGGGGCGGCGCGATCACGGTCGCCGAGACCACCGCGCTCGGGGTGCCCGCCGTCTACGTTCCGTACCCGCACAGCAACCAGGAGCAGAAGCGCAACGCGCTGCCGGTCGTCGAATCGGGCGGTGGCATCCTGGTCGACAACGCCGAGCTCACCCCGGAGTGGATCGAACAGCACGTCATCCCGCTCGCCCGCGACCGTCAGCGGCTGGCCGACATGGGCCACGCCGCCGCACAGTACGGCCGGCGCGACGGCGACGAGGCACTGCTGCAGTTCGTTCTCGAAGCGGTGGCGACCGGCTGATGATCACCGAAGCGATTTTCGAGGGAGCGGACCTGTGAACACGGCGGAGCTGACCCCGGCCGGCGAGTTGACCGCCGAGGACCTGGGCAGCGTGCACCTGATCGGCATCGGCGGGGTGGGCATGGGCGGACTCGCCCGCCTGCTGCTCACCCGGGGAGTGCCGGTCTCCGGCAGCGAGCTGCGGGAGTGGCCCTCGTTGACCGCGCTGCGCGCGCTCGGCGGCACCATCCACATGACCCATGAGGCGTCCAACCTCGACGGCGTGGACACGGTCGTCTATTCCACCGCGATCCCGGCCGACCACCTCGAGCTGGTCGAGGCGCGCCGCCGGGGCCTGCGCATCCTGCACCGCTCGGAGGCGCTGGCCGCCGCGATGACCGGCCGGCGGACGATCGCGGTCGCCGGCACCCACGGCAAGACCACCACCACCTCGATCATGACGGTGATCCTGCAGCACGCCGGGCAGGACCCGTCCTTCGTGATCGGCGGCGAGATCTCCGAGGCCGGCTCCAACGGCCACCACGGCACCGGCCCGCACTTCGTGGCCGAGGCCGATGAGAGCGACAAGTCGTTCCTGATCTACCGGCCGCACGTCGCGATCATCACCAACATCGAGGGCGACCACCTCAACAACTGGGGCGACCTCGACGGGCTCAAGGCCGGGTTCCAGCAGTTCGCCGAGCTCACCGACGCCGACGGCTTCGTGGTCACGTGCGCCGACGACCCCGGGACCCAGGACCTCATCGCGGCCTTGCGGGCCGCGGGGCGCACGGTCTATACGTACGGCGAGTCGCCGGCCGCCGATCTGCGCATCAGCGACGTCGTGTCGACGGTCAGCGGTGTGCGCTACCAGGCGGTGCTGGACGGGACGCCGCTGGGCGAGATCAAGCTGGCGCTGCCGGGCAAGCACATGGGCCTCAACAGCGCGGCCGCGGTGCTGACCGCCATGCGGCTGGGCCTGCCGCTCAACAAGATCGTCGAGGCGCTCGAATCGTTCCCGGGGGTGCGGCGGCGCTTCGAGCGCAAGGGCATCGCGGCCGGCGTCCGGGTCTACGACGAGTACGCGTACCACCCGACCTCGGTCAAGGCGGCGCTGCGCACGCTGCGCGAGGTGGCCGGCGACGGCCGCCTGCTCGTGGTCTTCCAGCCCTACCGCGTCTACCGCACCCGTGACCTGCAGGCCGAGCTGGCCGAGGGCCTGGCGCTGGCCGACCAGGTCATCGTCATGGAGGTCTTCGGGCCGGGCGAGGTGCGCGGGCCGGGCGAGGGCGGGGTCGCGCTGACCGCGGCGGTCGACCTGCCGGCCGCGGCCAAGATCTTCGTCCCGGACTGGGAGGACGTGCCGGCCGAGGTCGTGCGCCGCAGCCGGCCCGGCGACGTCGTGGTGACGATGGGCGCGCCGCCGATCTCGATGATGGGCGACGAGCTGCTGGACGCGCTGGCCGAGGCCGACGCCGAGACGCTGGGCGGCCCCTCGTCCGACGGGGTGGTGTAACCAGGTGAGCAACCCGGGCGGCGGGCGCAACTGGCGGCTGGTGCGGGCGGACACCGACGCGGTGCCGTCCTCGGTGCGCCGGTTCATGGCGCGGGCCCGGCAGCGCCGGCTCCGCGCCGCGCTGCCCTGGGCGGTCGCCCTCGGTGTGCTGCTGGTGCTGGGCGGCCTGACCTGGCTGATCTACGGCACGCCGGTGCTCGCCGCGCGCGACGTGAAGGTGGTCGGGGTCCAGCTGCTCACCCCGGAGCAGGTGCGCGACGCGGTCGACGTGCCGTCCGACGAGCCGCTGGCCCGGGTCGACCTCGACGACGTGCGGTCCCGGGTGCGGGCGATCCCGGCCGTCGACCGGGTGGTGGTGCGCCGCAGCTGGCCGTCCACCCTGGTCGTCGAGGTGGTCGAGCGCACCCCGGTGGCGGCCGTGCCGGCGGGCAAGCAGTTCACGCTGATCGACCGGTCCGGCGTGCCCTACCAGACGGTTCCCGACCAGCCGGCCGGCCTGCCGCTGCTGCGGCTCGCCCGGCCCGGGCCGGCCGACCAGGACACCCGTTCCGGGCTGACCGTGCTCGGGTCGCTGAGCGACGAACTGCGCGAGCAGCTGGTGGCGGTGTCGGTGGCCGCGCCCGCCCAGATCAAGCTGGAGCTGCGCAAGGACCGCACGGTGGTCTGGGGCGACGACACCCAGAGCGAGCGGAAAAGCCAGGTGGCGACCGTTCTGCTGCGCAAGGCGGACAGCGAGATCGACGTCAGCGCGCCGACGGTGGTCACCATCCGCTAAGCGGACATCGCGGCGGAAACGGCATATTTTGGTTGAGGTTACGGCTGCGTCGGATTTTCGCCACGTAAGCGGACGCCGACACGCCGCGCCGGGTCTTTGGTTGACGCAATGCGGGCGTTTACGTTGCCACCAGAGGTTGAGTGGTTGACATAACCATAAGCCTCTAGTAGAGGGTGAGGGTTTCCTCGCCCTCCCTTGTACGGCAGCGGATGTCTGAGTAGCGGAACCTGGCCGGGACCGCGAAGGGGCCAGCGACATCCGCCAACCCCGAAGGGAAGGCTGAGCCCGATGACACCTCCACACAACTACCTGGCGGTCATCAAGGTCGTCGGGATCGGCGGGGGCGGCGTCAACGCCGTGAACCGCATGATCGAGGTTGGGCTCAAGGGCGTCGAGTTCATCGCCATCAACACCGACGCCCAGGCGCTGCTGATGAGTGACGCCGACGTCAAGCTCGACGTCGGCCGCGAACTGACCCGGGGCCTCGGCGCCGGCGCGCAGCCCGAGGTCGGCAAGAACGCCGCCGAGGACCACCGCGACGAGATCGAAGAGGTGCTCAAGGGCGCCGACATGGTCTTCGTGACCTGCGGCGAGGGCGGCGGCACCGGCACCGGCGGCGCGCCCGTGGTCGCCAACATCGCCCGCAAGCTCGGCGCGCTGACCATCGGCGTGGTGACCCGGCCGTTCTCCTTCGAGGGCAAGCGTCGTCAGGTGCAGGCCGAGGCCGGCATCGACGAGCTGCGCAACCAGTGCGACACGCTGATCGTCATCCCGAACGACCGGCTCCTGGCGCTCGGCGACCGCGGCATCAGCATGATGGACGCGTTCCGCCAGGCCGACCAGGTGCTGCTCTCCGGCGTCCAGGGCATCACCGACCTGATCACCACGCCGGGCCTGATCAACCTCGACTTCGCCGACGTCAAGAGCGTCATGAGCGGCGCCGGCAGCGCGCTGATGGGCATCGGCTCGGCCCGCGGCGACAACCGCGCGGTCGAGGCGGCGGAAAAGGCGATCAGCAGCCCGCTGCTCGAGCAGAGCATGGACGGCGCGCGCGGCGTGCTGCTCTCCATCGCCGGCGGTTCCGACCTCGGCCTGTTCGAGATCAACGACGCGGCCCAGCTGGTCACCGACGCGGCCCACCCGGACGCCAACATCATCTTCGGTGCGGTCATCGACGACGCGCTGGGCGACGAGGTGCGGGTGACCGTCATCGCGGCGGGCTTCGACGGGGGCACGCCCTCCTACAAGCCGGCCGAGCCGGCCCGCAAGGTCGTCCAGCAGCCGACCGCCCCGCCGGCCACGGCCCCCTCCTCGCCGGCTCCGGTCGCCAGCACTCCGGCCGTCACCACCCCGCCGCCGCGGCGGGTGCTGTTCGACGACGTGGACGTGCCCGACTTCCTCAAGAACGGGTCCTGACCACCGCGTACGGAAAAATGGCGCAAGTGGACGACGGCGCCCGCCGCGCTCAGCTCGCCGCCACGCGCGCCCAGGGCGGGGGGCCGGACGAGCGCGCGGGCGCCCAAGCCGGCCGCCCCGCCCGCGCGGGGGCCCAGACCCCC